>NZ_JBFUJG010000012.1:0-110010 GCF_056401495.1 Mucilaginibacter sp. P4_E8 | reverse complement strand
ACCCTGCAATGCACGATAATTTGCAGAAACCAGGTAATTTGTTGTGCTGTTTCCACCTTTTACAGTCAGGTTATGAACTTGTGTAAACGGTGTCCGGGTTGCTTCCTTTAACCAGTCGGTGTTGCTTCCGGCATCCCATGAGGCAAGTCTTGTTCCGGCTTTAATCTGATCGCGGTAATCTTGCGCGGTAAGCATATCCAGCTTTTTTGAAATAACCTGGGTAGTGGTGTAGCCACTGTAATCAACACTGTTGGTATTTGTTCCTTTTGCCCTTTTGGTGGTTATAATAATCACACCATTAGAGCCCCTAACCCCATAAATAGCCGCCGATGAACCATCTTTTAATACATCTATTGATTCTATATCTTCGGGAGCTACCGTTTTAAGATCGCCGGGGACCCCATCAATGATTACCAAAGGGTTAGAATTAGCACCAAATAAAGTGGTGTTACCCCGTAATAAAATCTGTGTACCATCGGTTGGGTTACCGCTTGGAGCTGCAACCGTTAAACCGGCAACTTTGCCCTGCAATAACTGCCCGGCATCCAATACAGGTCCTTTAACAAAGTTTTCGGCCTTTACTGTAGCAACTGAACTGGTTACATCCGCTCTTCTTTGACTCCCATAGCCAATTACAACAACTTCATTTAACGAGTTAGGCGATGCTTTAAGCAGTATATTAATGATACTACGGCCGTTAAGTACAACTTCCTGCTGTATATAACCAATAAAAGAAAACACCAGCGCAGCATTATCATCAGGAACACTTAAGGAGTACTTACCATCTGTATCTGTTTGTGTACCTAAACTGGTGCCTTTAATTTTAACGCTTACCCCGGGCATGGGCTTATCGTTTTCATCAGTTACCCTGCCGGTTATAGTTTTGGCATTTAATTCTGTTGCATTGACCTCTGCAGGTATAATCTGTTCCTTAGCAACAGGTAAACCGGTTGTGTTATCCTCTTTATTGACCTTACTTAACACAATACGGTCGCTAATRATCTCAAAGGTAATACCCCTTGACTGTAAAAGTTCAGTAAGTATTTCCTTTAACTTTTCCTGCTTTGCATCAATAGATATTCCCTGTTCCTTTTCAACAAGGCTTTTGCGGTAAACAAATTTTAAATTTGTTTCTTTCTCCAATTGTTTCAAAACTGTATTCAAGCTCGAGTTATGGATATTAAAATCAAGCCGCCGGTCCAATACAGCCTGTCCTTTGCTTGAAGTAGCATAGGACATTCCTGTAAAAATGAGCGCTATTACGAGCTGACTAAAAGTGACTTTCATAATTTTAAACCAGTCAAAATGGTTTTGTAAATAAATCTTCATACATTTAAGTGTTTCGTTTGATAAAAATTGAGACATAGAACTGCCCGGATCACCTGTATAAGGCGTCGCATTCCGGGTATAAAAGATTTAGGAGTGTCTCCAGCACTCCTATTCTTTTTTCAAGAAAATTTAAGGGGTTAAGTACTAATTCGTTTTTTCATATTTTTAATTATTAGGGGTTAATTGGTTATTTATATAATTGGTTATTGATGACTTTCAAGTACAAATTCGCTTCCATGTACACTGTAGCTTACATCCAAAGTTTTTTTCAGTATCTCCATGATAGCAGGCAGGTTTTCATTAGTAAAATCGGCCTTCAAATAATCTGAGTTGATCTTTTCATCACTGGAACTTATATGAACATGGAAGCTTTTATTTAGTACAGCAAATACCTCTTTTACCGGTGTGTTATTAAAAGACAAACTCATCTTTTTCCACATGTCTATAGATACGTCCTTCACTTCATTATTTTTTTGCAAATGGTCAAGTTGCTTATCATAAACAGCTCCCTGGTTGGGCAACAACATTACCCCCGCGTTTAAATCATTGGTTTGGCCTGCGGTATTTAATACCTTATTTTTTTCCTTTTGGCCGGCAACGCTTACAGAAACTTTTCCGGTAACCACATCAACTTTTGTGGTCTTATCCTCCGTATAAGACCGGATGCGAAAGCTTGTCCCCCATACCTTTGTTATAATGTTTCCGGTATAAATTGAAAAGGGTCGTTTATGATCTTTTGTTACTTCAAAAAAAGCCTCGCCTTTTAAGGTTACTTCCCGCTTTTGCTTATCAAATACTTTTAAATAAGTTAATGTTGATTTTGGGCTTATCCACACCATACTGCTATCAGAAAGTATTATTTTCCGGATGGTATTCGAGGTATTGGTGACCATTACTTTTTCATTATTTTCTGGCACCGGGTTTTGGGAAGGCCCCTTATATTTTACTAGAAACAGGATTAATAATACCGCGGCACTGCTGGTTACCCAATATATAACCGACCTGAACCGCGTTGACCATAGCTTACGAAGTTGAAAAATATTGTCATTTTCAGCATCTTTAATATGGCTCCCGATGCTGTTCCACATTAATATTTTGAAAGCTTCCCTTTCATCTTCAGACAAACTGGAAACATCGTCCTGATCCAATTCAAATGATTCATACCAGGAACGTATCTCGGCCTTTTCCCGTTCATTACAGTTGCCGGCAAAATATTTCTCCAACAGATCGGCAGGTAGTTTCTTTTTCATTAAGTGCTTGTTAAAGACAAGATTTAATTAGGGTTTATAATAAGATGTAACCTGAGCAGGCCCTATCCCCTACTTTATCCGGAATAATTTTTAAAAAAAAAACAAAGTTGTTCTTAAAACCTGATAAAACAGGATTACTCTTAAACACCTACCAAAGGAAGAAAAAAAGAAAGAAGACGTTAATATTAACCCGTAAATAGCGAAGCGCTTTAGTAAGATGATTTTCTACGGTTTTTTCGGATATCCCTAAAAGCCGGGCTATCTCCTTATTAGTTTTATATTGATTGCGGCTTAGTTCAAAAACAAACCGACATTTGGAAGGTAATTGATTTACCTCTATATCAACCCTTTCTTTTAACTCCTTGTACCTGAAATTTTCCTCAGTAGAGTTATCAAAACGATCATTCACCAGCAGCAATAATTCATTGTAAGTGTTTCTTACGGCCTCAGCTCTTTTATAATTTAATACTAAATATCTTATTGATGTAAACAAGTATCCCTGAAGAGAAGACTGTATTTTAACCTGAGTTCTGTTGATCCAAAAGCTTGTAAAAAAATCCTGGACGATTTCTTTAGCGGGCTCTCTTTCTTTAAGTCGTTTATAAGCAGCCGCATATAAATCTAACCAATACCGATTATAAATTTCTTCAAAAGCTGTAATATCTCCCTGTCCGAAAAGTTCGACTAACTCGTTATCCGGAAGATCACATAACTTCTTCATTTTTATTGCTTTGTGCGTTTGCAAAACAGGAACAATAGCTTCATTCTGTTAGTATAATTACGAACAGTTAATTTGTAAACTTATTTAACACAGCTTTATTTGATGAGTGTCTTTAATTTCAGTGAATTGTGCATTTTCACATTTCATCTATCATCAATACTGCATTAGCATATAAGCGTGTCATGAACACTACTTAGGTTATAATTAGAGGCAAGCTAAGCAATATTTTTTATTTACAAGTTAAAAAAGGAAAAATAATTGTATATAGAACACTAATAATTAAATTTTAACTTTAACGTTAACAAGTGAAATACAAAGTCCTGTTATTTTAACCGATTAAACAGCAATAATTATTATTTATTAAACTTAAAAGTTTAATAAATAAGGCACTTTATTACCTTATAAATAAGTGTTAATAAAACGATTATTTGCAAGATACGGTATACGACCCACCGCACCATAATCACGGAACAAATAAGAATACCAGGTCCCATTTGGCGCTTCGACCAATCCTCCTTGCGCCACACCTAAATCCTGGAGGCCAATTCGTCCTTCATACGGACCGGTGAATATTCACAATAAATATAAAAACATATTGAATAACAAATGTTTATCCAAAAAAATGAACAAAGCGAGTATCTAACTCGTTAGCAATCACTTCTTGCGAAACAAGTGATTAAATCTTCGTACATCACATTTAACTTTTAGGTGGTTAGTTGTATCACACCGCTCACAAATCTATCGTAGCCGATACTAGTAATGGATATATAAACGCTCTAATTATTAAGGATGATACTGTCGGCATGCTACACGAACTCATAACCGCCGGTCACAAGTCGGAATCAACTAAACATATAATTCCAAATAGCGGTTGAACGGTTCGATAAATTTCCGCCACCATATATAAAAAGCTTGTTTCAGGCCGTTAAACGCATTAAAACTTGCAAATCATCCAAAAATCGGTTCGATATTTGTATCGTCAGGAGTACTTAAACAAATCGACACAAAGCCTGATATGAAAATATCGGGCTTTGTTGTTTTAATTATGGCGGTTCGACGCCGGCGCTGAGTAATTCTTTTAATGATACCACATTAGTAATTCAAGATAGAATTTTACAATGCCAAATTGAATTCTAATAAGATCAACTCGGAGCGAGGAGATTCTTCTTAAGAGTTAATCTCAAGCTTATATCCCTTGCCGCGTATAACAACAATGTTGATATTGGGATCAAATTCCAATTTTTTTCTAAGTTTTGATATGAACATATCCAGACTGCGGCCCACAATAACACCTTCGTCTTCCCATATCTCTTTTTGCAGCCGGCTTCTCTCTATGGTCTCGTTAGGAGATGCCGCGAAAATATGCAGTACACGCGTTTCAGTTCCGGTTAAGTCTATCGTCTTTCCATTTATTATCAGCTTCCGATTCTTTGCATCGAACAACGCCGAGCCCAAAGTGAACATACTAGTATACTGACCGTCCGGTAGCGCTCTCCGCGGCTTAACCGATCTCAAAAAAACAAACCCAATAAATGCTAAAAATGGCAGGCTGCCCAGAAGATATCCATTCTTTGCTGTATTTATGCCCTTCGGTTTGAATTTAACGTTGATCATGTAACATGCTCTGGGTTGCACTCTTCCTTTACAAGCTACAATATCATCTTTTTTATTTTTGGATATAGCGTATCCATAAGCTACACTGGAGTTGCCACAGTTCAAAACGTTAACAACATAGTCATGTGCGAGGGGGTCTTTGGCCAACAAACGCCGGGTAGTATTTACCAGGGAATCCGGTTGAAAAGTTAGCTCATGCTCAAACCTGATCTGGTATTCATTTTCTGCGATCTTTTTCACCGGAAGTACCCTTGATTTACTGTCGCCCGACTGTGTGAGTAGTTCATCTCCTATCCTCCGGAGTAAAACTTCCCTTCTGGCGATAATAAAGTCGTCACTGCCGGTCATACTGAAAACCGCGCAGATTACAGAGATAAACGAGAGTAATATTAATCCGAACAGGTATTTGCGTTTCCCGTAGAGGAGACTTCGGCTAAGATGCATAGTGTCAAGTTTTTATTTACAAAGTTTACATTTTTATTTACAATCCAAATTCTCCGCGATGAAATATCTCAAAGTAATTTCGCTGAATCAAATTTGAAAGGATATGAAAAATAAAAGAAACGTTGTATACAGCCTGATTATTTGATTTTAAAACTAAAGGAGGGCAGAAATAATGTGTATTGCCCGACTTGCTACTTTCCGCTAATTACTAATCAATATATTTTACTTTAAATTTAAAAAAAATGAAAAGATTATTTGTATTTGTTCCGGCTATCCTCCTGGTATTATTTCTACTAAATTCTTTTGTACTAAAAGAAAAGGAAGCAGGGGAGAAAACAACAGGGACTAAATCAGGGCTTGTAAACATCGTTTTCAAATCTACTGATGGCGGACAAACATGGCAGGACATTAGCGAAGGACTGCCTGAAAATTTGCAGAGAGAAGGTGTGTGGAGTCATAGTTTATTTGCAAATGACCGTGGGCTCTATTTACTTGCCGGCAATGGGGTTTATCACAGTGAACCAAATTCCACAACTTCTTTTTGGACAAAAGAGATTTTCCCTGGTAAACAGCGTGAGATTGCCCCTGGCAAGAATGGGATACTTGCATATAATTTCAGGGGGCAATTTTTACAAAAAATAAACGGAACGAGTGATTGGTCGCCCATGTACACAAATTTTCAAGAGCAAGCCGTACGCATAGACAAAACGATAGATTGGATGTACAAGAATTATAAAGAGAGAGAAGTACGCTCCGTTTTTGAAACTGCCGGAGGCACAGTTTTCATTGGCTCCAATAACTGCCTTTTTAGATCCACTAACAGTGGAAAAACCTGGAAACAAATGCATGTTGGAGACGGTTCAATGAAATTGGTAGAGTCAAACGGTGTACTTCTGTCTACCAGCAAAGATGGAATATTAAGATCGACCGATAATGGTCAAAACTGGGATGGTGTGATTAGTGAAGGGGGCGTTGGCATCGCTGTGGAACGTATCGATAGAGGATTTGCTGCTATAGTTTATAACACAATAACCCAAACAAACAGCATACACATTTCACTGGATAGCGGAAAAACCTGGAATGCCATAGGTGAAGAACTTCAGCCTTCCTGGAGTAGCTTATTAATGAAAAAAATAGGCTTAGTTAAATCTTCATCGGATATTTTATCAATTAAACAAATGGGCAAATATTTAATATGTGGCCGCTCAGATGGTATATTCCGGTCATCTGACATGGGCAAAACATGGAAACAACTGTTACTTCCTTCTGTAGAAAATTATGGCTTCAATTTATCTGTTTCGGGCAACGTAATTTATGTCATACCAAATAAAGGATGTTGAAAAACTCCAAACTCAGAAATAATGTGTATTGCTGATTTAAATTCTTAAGTAATTAAATAAATTATGAAATACAAAATCTTTAAACGGCCTTCAAATAATTGAAGGCCGTTTTTATAATCCCTTTCTTTTTTAAAGACGTAAATGACATGGAGTTTTTTGTTCCTCCTTATATATTACACTCACTTTAAAAGGGTTCTTGTTTTCATACTTGTTTTTCACGATTAGTTGCCATCTTTCTTAAAAACTTACACTTTAGAGCATTTTTTAACCGCCTATACATTTTCAAATCAGTTTCACCCGAAATAGAATGAACCGATTCAGGTTCGCTGGCAAGCGGGACATGTTCTACACCCTGTAATGCATCAGCAAGTTCTTTGGTAATGGGTCCGAATCCATCAGGCCCCTACATGGTGAAAGATCGGAACGTTCAAGGCCTTAAGCGTTAGCAGGTTCATCAGCAGGCCGGGTTAGTGATCGATCAGGATTACTAAGGAGCTGTCAGCTGTTCGTTTGGTGCTTTCGGACAGCCTGCAACAAAATAAATTTGAATCCAGGTTATTATTCAACAACACAATTCATTGATCTAATGCGCAGGGAACAGCATAGTCAAGCATTCCAGAATGTCCAGCTCCAGTCATATCTCATTCCATTATTGGGTTCAGGTTTGGGAACGATCAATGCTTTTGGGTCCCCTTTGGCTTGAGTACAGCCTCCGCATACATCAAAGGCCCATTCAAAAAACGGCGACTGATACCGCTGCAGTTTTATAAAATTTTTATTTCAAGTAAGTGTAACAAATTCGTTGAGGCTGTTGTCATATGTTTATAGTACTATGTATTACATGGTATTATGCAAGTTGCAACATTCATTGGAAGGGCTCAAAAAAATATTGTCAAACATTTACCTATCACATCATGAAATTAAAGTTTTTACTCATCATCCTGTGTTCACTCGCTAGAATCGCGGCATTCGGACAGGCCGGGCAGGCATTATTTGCAGTAAACGGCGTTGCCACCGATTCGCTATCGAAACAACCGGTCGGCTATGTAACCGTAAACCTGCGCAATCAAGCAAAGCAATTGGTGCGCACAGCTGTGACTAAAACAGACGGGACATTCAGGTTTGAAAAGCTGCCATCAGGAAAATACCTCCTCTCGATGATAAGTGTCGGTTTTAACCCAAAAACACTCCCTGTTGATCTGGCAGAAAATACGAAACCTTCCACCAATCTGGGCAGCATTGCCATCAGCGAACAAACTACACAGCTTAAAACGGTGGTTATTACAGCCGATCGGCCCATCATTAAACAGGAGGTTGATAAACTCACCTACGACTTAAAATCCGACCCCGACAGCAAAAGCAACAGTGTGCTGGAGATGATGCGAAAAGTGCCTTTGTTGAGCGTAGATGGCGACGACAATATCCTTCTGAAGGGGAATAGCAGCTACCGGATATTTGTTAACGGCAAGCCATCGAGTATGATGGAGCGTGACCCCAAAAATATCCTCAAAAGCATGCCTGCGTCAACCGTTCAAAGCATCGAGGTAATTACCAACCCTTCGTCCAAGTATGATGCCGAGGGAATGGCGGGTATCATCAATATTGTAACCAATAAAAAAGTGAATAACGGGTATAATGGTACGCTAAACGTTAGCCAGGTATTTCCGGTAGGCGGCCCAAGGTTGGGCGGGTCGTTTTCGTCTAAACAGGGCAAGCTGGAGCTATCGGGCTATTTTGGCGCGAATATTTCCAATTCGCCAGAAGTGATCAGTTCCATTACAAGACTTACTACCGGGAGCAACTCTACCAGCCTCAACCAGCATAACTCGGCAGAATGGGATGGCAAAAATGGCTATACGGAAGTTGGGATCAGCTACGAAATAGACAGCCTTGACCTTATCTCGGGGCAATTCAATGTTAACGGAAATAACCAGGACGGCATCAATACGCAAAGTTCCGTTTTGAACGAAGCAGGCAACATGGTTCAGCAGTACGACCTGTACAATAACAATACGGCAGGCGGCAGGGGCCTGAATGTGGCTTTAAATTACCAGCGGGGTTTTAAAAGCAGCAAGCAAAGGCTGCTCACCTTTTCGTACCAGTATTATACATTCAACAACAGGCAGCATGCGGCGCTGACGGCGTCAAACCGCGTGAACTATACGACGCCCGATTACCTGCAGAACAACGAAGGCGAATCTTCTGAGCAGACTTTCCAGGTAGATTATGTACACCCCGTAAACAAGTTGACTATTGAAATGGGGGCGAAAGCAATTATGCGCGATAACAACAGTGATTTTCAGTACCTCGGATATAATGCGGCAACAGGCAGTTTTGAGGCCGACCCGTCGCGAAGCAATAAGTTTGATAATAGCCAAAATGTATTGGGCGCATATAACAGCTATAGCTACACCCTGCAAAACTGGAGCTTTAAAGCAGGCGCGAGGATAGAGGAGACACTGATCGATGCCGACTTTATTTCTACCGCATCGCAGCTKAACAAAAACTTCTTTAATATCGTACCTTCAGTAAGTATCAATAAACGGTTTAAAAACTCCAGTACAGTAAACCTCGGGTTTTCACAAAGGATACAGCGCCCGGGTATATACCAGCTAAACCCCTTTGTAGATCGCTCGAACCCAAATTTCGAATCGTCGGGGAACCCTAACCTCAGGCCCGCGGTATCCAATAATATCCAGTTAGGTTATAGCAGAACCCAAAAGGCTTCGTTGAACCTGATGCTTGGCTATAATTATTTTAATGACCTGATCATGCCTGTTGTCGTTTTCGATCCGGCCACGAATATTACCCGCAACAGTTTTGATAACACCGGTAAGGCCCGCCTGTTTACCTTCAACGGCAATATCAATTACCCCATTACCAAAAAATGGAGCTCATCGTTCAACGGAAGAATTGCGCATGGCCGTGTGCAGGGTATTGTGAATGGTCAGCTGGTAAAAAATCAGGGCTTTATGTATGGTGCATCGGTCAACAGCGGTTATAATTTTGAGACGGGCTGGCGCGTTAGCACCAACGTGTTTCTGAATGGCCCTAACCTTTCCATCCAGGGTACTTCAAACCCTTATGCCAGTGTATCGTTCACGGTTAATAAAGATGTGGTGAAGGATAAACTTTCGTTCTCGGCCACGGTCAATAACCCTTTCACTAAATATAGGAATAACATCAGGAATTCATTTGGACCCGATTTTACCCAAACAAATATTAACCGTGCCTACTTCAGAGGCTTTACCGCCAGCCTGAATTACCGCTTCGGCAAGCTGAAAGAAGCGGTGAAGAAAAGCAAGAGGGGTATCAGTAATGACGATGTTCAGGGAGCGCCTTCGGGGAACTAAAAGCATTTCTAACGTGCAGCCAGTTGATTGGTTTGTTCCTTTTCGTAAGTGGTCTTCTCAGCAAAAAATGTTTATAATCTTCGCATAAGAAATCGTCCGAATCATGAAACCGAATATGATTACCCGCAAAAGCGACACATTATTAGCCTACTCTACTTTATTTACGCTATGAAGTTTGAGCGAGTTGTTATTTAAATAATCAGGTAATGTATATACAAGATCGCCGGCCGGTATCAAGTTCAGAATCAATTGTGATTCCTGCTTTATAAGCTGATCTCCGACTTTCAATTCTGCATTAAAGGTAAACTTCCGTTTCCTAATCATACTTTTTCATTGGCGGCACGGAGTGCGTTATGAACATACCAGGCAAATTCGTCATCTTCGGAGGCGCTCAGCATCCTTTCACTAAGGTTATGCTGCCAGTTCGCAAGTGCCTCGTCTGCCGTACAACCAAAGCCGAAGACTCCTTTCTGCGGATCAGGGCCTAACAGGCAACAGTAGGCATCCCCTTTCCGGAAAACAACCGGCCTCAATTCCCGCATTTCCATGGACAGGTTATCCGCATCAAAATTTACCTCAACCTTCTTATCCTCATCAATTTCCATCTGTTTCATAACGAAATTTTAAGGTTATAAAAGGATAACAGCGCACCGGTGTTTATTGTTTTTGATCAGCCATGCCTTTCAGCGATGGGAGATCATGCCATTAAAACTAAATACTTTGAGTGGGTTTTCAAGCCTCCCGGAATATCCAGGTTAGGGGCACAAAAAGGAAATAAAGTAAACACCAGCTACCTTGTAAACGTCAATACCGTTCCTGCAGAAATTCTAAGAAGATTTTGAGTGTCCCCTGTTACTTCCTGAACCTGAAGTCTTTGTGAATCTAAAATCTTTAGTTTGATCGTACCCGACATCGTGTTTTGCAAATGAGGCATAAAAGCCCACTCACCCTTTATAATGTTGCCACTAATTTTTCCATACAGAATAGTTGGCCATTGGGCCTTTGAATCTCTTGTTGTCCACCAAACGCTGTTTCCAGCTCTGTTAATTTGATACTCAACTCCTTTACCATCTTTATAAACTCCTGATCTAGCCTTACTTGCCCTTACGTGTACAGTAGTGGTTGCTTTTTTTTGGTCTTCTGAATCTTTTTCATTCAAAGCTTTTTTTACATACCCCAATAATCCAAGATCATCAGCTTTCCCAGAGGAACCCGGTCCCGCCTTGTTCTTTCGAACTTCCTTCAAAGCGCGATTAATTTCAGCTTTAAACCTCTGATCTGTTCGATATGGCTCTGCATTACGTTGAATTAAGGCATATAGACAAGCTTCTGCTTTCCTAAAATCTTTCCCATCAACATATTGATTAGCTCTTTCTACTAAATCACGGTCGCTAAGAATTAGTTCAGTTTGTGCTATCGAATTGTTTCCAAATGCTAACGATATTAAAATGATCGCTGGGAAAAACAGAGTTTTCATAGTAATAAATTAATTATTTGATCGAATCTAACGGAAAAACCACTTTTGGCCCTTTTGGAGTAAGGGAAACAGTTCCTGGCTCCAAATAGACAGGCGCATCATTTACACTAACCGTATGCTGCATCACTATAGTCATTATCATTAAACAGGTTCCCATAACGGCAAGAATAATACCTGGTGAAGAGCTTTTTATAGAAAGATTTGCAGAATAAATTGATGCCCCAACTACTGATCTTTCTACTTGTAATTTACCTAGAATAAATATTGCTCCAATTAGTGCTAATATCATCCCGGTTACAAAAGCTAAATACCTTACCCACATACTTGACATCAGGGTAATATAGGCATGATGATGCCTTCGTGCCAGTGTATTATTTTCCAATAAAATCTGAGACTTCAAAATAACCGCTTCTTTTCTTTCCTGAAATGTACTTTTTTCGTTGGGAGTCAGATAAACAAGCGTTTCAGATAGATCTAATTTGGGGAAAGACAATACAACATATTGTAGGTATGCCAATTGGCACAGGGTTGCCAGGAAGAAAAATATGGCGAGGCCAATAATCATTCTTTGCATTGATGGCAGCATTTTATTCTGCCAGGAAGCAATATCATTATCGACGACATTTATTGATTCTGCTAAATCAGAAGGTTCCATAATGAAGAATTAAAAGAGGTAAATCAACTAATCGGGACCCGATATCCGCATTTTACAACTCGTGCAAAGTTTATAACATACAGTCTGGCTGTACGGGAAAATTAAAAGACAACGCTTGTATTTAAATCGATCACTATAATTGTCGCTCAGTCACAATGCTACTCCGAATGATTTAATAGCAGCATCGACAGAGACATTGATTGGAGAATCCCCCTCTATTCGAATATTTAGTGACCATCGATTAGCAGCCGCAGCAAGCGCAAGTGAATACRGTGCATTATAATTTGCATGATCAAGTTTCAATCTCCATAAATTGTCTTTAGGACCTAATTTAGGATCATTGTCCAGCCCTATAAATGCACCTTGCCTATCCGCAATCAAGGTAATTACTTTCCCAGTTACTCTAGTTGCCATATCAAATCCTTTCTGTTAATTGCTACGATTATATTAACTATATATTATCTTCCCACGAGTCCTAAGGCAAAAGACATCCTTGTTTTTCAAGTCATCATAACATGCAATACAGGTTCAAGCCAATTCGCTTGACCAGGTGCTTCGCGAGTGAAAAGTTCCCTTTGTAATACTTTCGCGATGCAATCCCGAGCTACTTCGTGACMCAACTCATTAGGGTGTAACATGCCTTCGAAATCACCTTGCTTTAAACATGATTCTTCTGCAAAAACAAAAAACGAGCTTTTTGAGCAATAACCATGACCATCAAAACCTGATGCTATTCCGTCAACTAAAATCCATCCGAATTCCTCAGCTTTTTCACGGATCTTATTATTAAGTTTTATGCCCAATGCTCCTAATGCTTTAGCGTCGGAAGTGTCAAGATCTAAAAAGCCCTTACCAAGAATTGGGCGATCCTTAACTCCCAAAACACCACAGGGACCTTGAGTTTCTATTTCTTTGTAAACACCAACTGGATATTCGGTTATGAAAATTTTCCCTGGCCTGAGTTGATTATCAATAGTGTCTTTTAGTAGTTGCAGGTTTCGCGGGAAATCATCCATTATTTTTTTTTCAGTTGTAGCAACCCTGTCTTTCCTTTTTTCGCCCGTTTCCCAAAGTATAGAATCCGAAGTAAGGCTTGAAAAACCCAGGTCATTTACACCAATGGAGATTATTAAAGCATCCACCGGTCTATTTTTAACTGTGTCTATAGCTTCCTGAATTTGACCTTTATTGCCTATCCAGCCATCAAGTGAAATGTTATCTAAAGACTCTGTCCCAAATGCATTCGGGTTTACCATACGTGGTCCCAATAATCCATCTTTTATTTCCGAGCCTGTCCGGGCAAAAGACAGGAAGGTAACACAACGATTACTCATCGCCGTCTCTATCTGCCTGGCAGCTAAAGAATGTCCTGAACGATATGATCGGTATGCTTTTGGTTCTTGCCATTTAGCGGCTTTGGACTGAATCTCCTCAGACTCGCCTCCGTCTCCAAAACCAAACCAACTTGCAACTTCTTCCCCACTTTCCATAGCTAATCCAACAACATCTTTACCTGCATTTACTACCACATTTTTCAAATCTGAAACCCTATCCTTTACAAATCCTATTAAATCTCCCAATGCATTGATATCTGCCACTATAACTTTCCCGAGGTAGGGAATGGATTCTGCTATCTTATCTTTAACTTCTTCCTTAAGTCCGGTTAAAAATTTAACCAACTTATCCTTTAACTTTGTAACACTTAACAATAAAGTTGTTGCTTTACAGGCGGCCTTTTCATCAATTGAAGGAATGGCTGGAACATCAGGATTTCCTTGTCCTGAAGCGAATGAGTCACCAATTGATACTATTAAATAATCCCGGAAATTGAAATTTTTAGTATTAGATTCACTTGACCCGTCAGAGAGGTTTACTTGTAAGGTAATTTCATATTCACCCTGAGCGGGGATATTTACGACTGTTGCCCCAGTTATATGAGAACTATTCACAGGGATAGTAACTTCAAATAATCCACGGACTTGTTTAACCGTCCAAATTAGTGAGGCAATATTAACTGCCATGATAGGTCTTCCATTATTGTCTTCACCCGCAAATACTGAAGACGGAGGCCGCAAATGAACATGCCAAAACTTAGGGTTCACATATTCTTCCCTATAACAATGTCTGATTGAGTCGTACCCTTTCTGGTTAGCAGGGTGTCTTGATGGACGGGATACAAAGAAAACACTGAACTTGGACATAATTAATAGTATTGAAAATACATCAACTATAACAATTCAACATAAATATAACACTATATTACTAATAGTCAAAACATAATCACATTTAAGGAAAGTGATCACTTTTATAATATAAATGAGTTAGGTCATTCATTGCCGCATCAGAAATTGGAAAAAATCAAAGAACTGCAAAGCAAAGGCGAGTTTGTAGCCATGACCGGTGACGGTGTTAATGACGCACCTGCGTTTGCATAGGCAGATATTGGTATAGCCGTTGGGTCGGGAAGAGATATTGCAGCAGAAACTGCCGGGATTGTTTTGGTAAACAGCAATCCAAAGGACATTGTCAGCCTGATCTTATTCTGTAAAGCGACCTACCGGAAAATGGTTCAAAACCCGGCCTGGGCGACCGGTTACAATGTAATCGCGTTGCCGCTGGCTGCCGGTGTGCTGTATAGCCAAGGTATTGTATTAAGCCCAGCCGCGGGCGCAGTCCTAATGACGGTCAGTACGGTTTGTCGTGGCTATTAATGCGAGCATGCTTAAGGTCAAGCGGTAATCACTTACTAATAGGTGCCGATGTAAGGATAAAGCGTGTGCATTGAGACACACACGCTCTTTTAACTGATACCAACGGATTACATGGCAGGAATGCAATTAATTGTTGATTATCAAATACTTATTTATCAAAAATAACAAATAGGTAACATAACCTTTATTTAAACAGGATACTTAGTCGGATTTAAATTTCAAAAAACAGCAAATAAACATTTTTATTTTACACGCCAATCAATCCCATCCGATCCACATTTCATCAATGATAGATATTAAATCTTGATTGTTATAAAATGAGTTATTACTACTGTTGTTATTGTAGAACAAACAAGCTAGTTTACAAAATTCGGGTTGTTCTGACCGGTCAAGCCGCCCGGATTATACAAAATATCCTAAGTAAGTCCGCGACCTAAGCGGTATAAGCCGTGAATAAGGCATACCCACGTCGATGTTTAAAAGCAGTTGTGAATTTCAGTCATTACACGTACCATTTCGCCACGGATATCCGTTGTTGAACGCGTAAAATTATTGTTCATGTAGGAGAACAGCAGTCTTTTACCTTTTCGGGTAATGATGTATCCGCTTTGGTTGTGGTTATTTGATAACGAGCCAGTTTTACCCCACACAAATGGTACGCCATTATCTGTTTTATAGGCATTGCGCAGTGTGCCAGAAACTCCGCCTGTAGGAAGTAAATTATGCAACCGTTTTTCGCTGCCAATTTTATTAGCTATTTTTTGCAGCAGTGCAATAGTTGTTCTGGGTGTAAAAAGATCCTGGCGGGATAAACCTGAACCATCTACCCATTGTGGTTCATCGGGCAAATCGTTCATGAAATTTTTTTTACTGTATGCTATTACAGTTTGTGTATTCAGTTTGCCGCCAGGCAGTGTGGATGAACACACCAGTAACAGCTGTTCGGCTATAAAGTTGTCGCTGGGTAGCAGCATACTTTTATAAACAGAATCAGCAGCAACGCTGTATAAAATTTTTGCGGTATCAGGCATATTCATTTTTATAAGTTCAACCGGCTTTTTGAGTGTATCCTGCAATAAAGCCTGAGTGAGTTCAAGGCTGGTTTTCCATGGGATCTCCCCCTTGTATTTATCAGGTATCACCCCTGTCGGATATGTAAATCCATTATCAAACAGGTTTCTTTTTACCATAAATGATTTGGGGTGGAATGCAGAGTCCGGCATCAGGAATTTTTGCAGGTAGGATGGTTTTATAAGTAAACCGCCATGATGATCGGGGGTAATTACAGCTACATTGTCTTCGACGGGCAAAGCGTTTATTTCGGCCTGATAGTAATCCCCATAATTACCATATGGCCAACCCAGGCCATAAAAGTTTCCGGTGTAATTGTCGGCGTAAAAAAGCTTTTTCGACGTTTGCTTCAGCAGCTGATAAGCTTTGGTTGATTTTATAGTAGAATGCAGAAATGAAGGATCGCCTGTGCCCCAGAAAATCAGGGAGTCGCCCTTATTGATATAGCGCAACCCCGGAATAGAATCGCCGAGCATTTGCAGCGCGGTGTAAAAAGTGTACAGCTTGGTGTTGGAAGCAGGAATGAAATATTTATCAGCGTTTGATTGATAGATCATTTCCCTTTTCTCCGGATCATATAAGGCAAAGCCGGTAAAATGATCACGGTTAATAGCTGATTCTTCTATAAGCATACGAATCTTCCGTTTCGGCACACGCTGTGTGGTGCAGCTAAATAGGAAGCTTGTTACCAAAAGGCAGGCACTGTACAGAAAAACGTGACGGAAAGTTTTCTTAAAAGGAATACCGGTTACGCGTGTATTTTTATTCATAAGCGATCACTACATATTTTTTATTCATGTATCAGAAAATACTGTGCGTTAAAATTCATTTTGAGCAACTAGGGTAAAAGTTTTCTTTTTAAAAATTCGGCAGTAGCTTCACTAACCGTCACCGCGTTGGAAAACCTCATCCAATGATGTGTATCATCAGGGATACTCAGGTATTCATAAGGTACACCTTTAACATCAAATCTGCGTATGAGATCAACACTTTGGCTAAATGCTACATTACGGTCATCATCGGCATGAATAATAAGCACCGGCGATTTCCAGCTATCCACCCACGATACAGGGGATGATTGCAGGGCCACCTTAGCGGCTTGAACGGCGTCCGGGGCTGGTTCACCGGTTGTAACAGGCTTTGCCCATTTGTGTACACCATGAATATCTACACCTGCGGCAAACAATCCGGAATCATGGCTCAACGCCATAGCCGTCAGATAGCCGCCATATGATCCGCCATAAATGCCGATGCGACCGGCATCTACTTCCGGCTGGGAAGAGAGCCACTCGCCGGCAGCTTTAATGTCCTGATACTCTGACGCACCGGTTGCACCCGCATGGGCTGGTTTATGAAATTCATATCCATAGCCGATACCCAGCCGGTAATTTACAGCCAATACATAAAATCCAATACTTGCCAGGTATTGGTTAACAGCATAGTCGATAGCGTAATAGTCCATAAAATGCCAACCTAACACCATTTGGCGCTGCGGGCCGCCGTGCACATATACTATGGCCGGTTTTTTTCCCTTACCCCCAGCAGGTTCAAAAAGCTGGGCGTGTATTTCGGTGCCATCGGGCGCTTTAAATAGTATCTGCTTAGGTGTAATTAATTTCTGGGGGAAATTTTCTGGTATCAGGTCCTTACCTAAAAGCGCTATTTTCTTTCCCTTTATGGTTGTTAAAGCCGGCAGCAGGGGGCGTTGGCCGGTCGAGCTTAAAAAAGCCACTGTTGAGGTATTATCGGCCATTACGGGGTATGTCTCTATCCCGGTTCCGGTACTGAGCATTTCCATAGTGGCTTTATTAACCGGAACCCTGGCAAGATGCCGGCGGTCAATGTCCTGCTTTTCGGCTCCGGTATTTGCGCTGAACAACACAAACTTTTTATCAGGGCTCAATTTAATTTGTTCGGTCATAAATGCTCCCGGGGTAAGCAATAAAGGTTGCCCACCTGTGGCTGGTATAGAATACAGGTGAGGCCATCCGTCATGATAGGATAAAAAAACAATCCGGTTATCTGCAGCCCAGTTAAGATTAACTCCGCCATCCGTTGTAGGTACAGAACCGGCCAGCGTTTCAGGCGCTTTCCAAATCATAGAAGCTTTACCCGAAGTAACGTCGGCTTCCCATATTGCCCATGGCTGATGTTTTCTGACTAATACAGAATCGGGGGTGCCACCCAGACCAGGAGTTCTTATAAATGCGATTTTACTGCCATCAGGCGACCAGCGGGGCGAGGCATCTCTGGAGAATGCCGGAGCTATCCATTGAATGGGTTTATCAACGCTGGTAAATATTCCGATAAAAGCGTGGTCTTTACGATTGGATACAAATGCCAGCTTGCTGCCATCAGGAGACCATTCCAAAGCGTTGCACATACCATGCGTTTCGAACAGCGTTTTGGCAGGTGTTGAACCGTTAACGGGCGCCAGCATCACCTGGCCATTTTTTATAAAAGCTACATGATCACTTTTGGGGGATAAAACCGGAAGATCACCTTCCCCTAATAGTTTAGGTTCTCCGCCTGCAAATGGTATACTCCATACCTGAACCTTTGTTCCCATGGGATCAAATGCGGGGTTAACCGCAACGTTCCCTTCACTTGAGCTGTGATCACCTCCCCTTACGTAGACAACTGCCTTTCCATCAGCCGAAATAGATAAGCTGGTAAGTTCCTGCCCGTCATCAGTCATGTAGCTGGTAAGTTTTCTGGGTTTATAATCAGGTCCTGCAGCTACATATATATTCCTTAACCCACGAAGGTTTACCGCCCAGGCAATTTCCAAATAAGCCGGACAGCTGGTTAATTGCGTAGGGAACGGATAGCTTAATGCCGCATCAAGCGTGAATTTTTGCGAGAAGGCATCGTTACAAAATACAAGTGAGAAGAGACAGCTTAAAAAGTATAATTTTTTCATAAAAACACCTGATACACTAAACACAATCATACCTAATTTCCATTCAAAATTTGCTTAATATGTAAAAATTTATTGTATTTTTTTTAATACATAATCAATATAATTTCGATTATTGAATAATATTTTCAATAATAGTAGCACAACGGCAGCAAATTTTCGATAAAAATAAAATACTACCTAAAAACATAAGTATAATTGGTGAATTTTTATCGCAAAAATTGCTTTAACGATAATTTTATCAAAATAAAGCAACTAGCATTAATGATTAATATAAAAACTACCACTTTTAAGAAATATTAAATCGAATTTTAAACTATTTATTACATTTTAATCCACCTTATGAAGAAAATTTTTACGTTAATCATTTCATCATTACTATTATTCGGGGCCGGGAATGCCATCGCTCAAAATGGCCCGGTTAGCGGTAAGGTACTGGATGCCGGGGATGGTACAGCGATTCCTGGAGTTACCATATCCCTTAAAGGCGCTACTTCCGCCACAAGTACAGATGTTAAAGGCATTTATCAACTAAAGAACGTGCCTGTTAACGGTGTTTTGGTGTTCAGGTTTTTGGGGTATGTAACCCAGGAAATTCAAATCAATAACCGAACTACCATTGATGTTCAATTAGCAACCGACAGCAAAATGCTACAGGAAGTAACCGTGTCGACCGCATTGGGTATAGCCAGGCAATCCCGCGAATTAGGTTATTCTGCGCAGGGCGTAACCTCGCAGGAGCTCAATGAAAACCACCAGCCCAACGTTGTGAACGCGTTGCAGGGAAAAGTAGCCGGTGTAACCATATCAAGCATTGGCGGTGGCCCGGGCCAGGGTGCAAACATTAAGATCAGGGGTGTAAACTCTATTGATGTAGGTCTCGATAACCAGCCCCTGTTTGTTATTGATGGGGTACTGATGGATAACAGCACATCGACCCTGGGGGCCGGGTCCGGATATAACGTTCGGTCGGTAAGTAACCGGGCCTCAGATATTAACCCGGATGATATTGAAACCATGAACGTATTAAAAGGCGGCGCAGCTACAGCTCTGTACGGTTTGCGGGGGTCAAACGGCGTAATCGTCATTACAACCAAACGGGGTAAGGCCAATGGTGTACAGGTTAATTACTCCAGCACTTATGGTTTTGAGAATCCTGATAAACTACCGGCGGTTCAAAAAACCTATACAGCTGGTATTTTAGGGGTATATACGCCAATTGGTCTTGGTCCGGCATGGGGGCCTACAGTACAGGAGGCTATAGCGATTGACCCAACCCACCCGGCCCAGCTTTATKATAACTATAAACAAGCTTATCAAACAGGTAAACAAAACCGTAATTCCCTTTCCGTTGCAGGAGGAAATGATATAGCGAGATTTTATTCATCGGTTTCTTATTTTGATCAAACCGGCATGCTTCCGTTTACCAATTATAAAAACTTTTCGGGCAAATTAAACACAGATATTAAAATCAGTCCAAAGTTTAAAACCAGCATCAACATGACCTTTACCAATTCGGGCGGTTATTCCTATGATGCTGACCGTTTTGGAGAAAGCCTGGCTTATTTTTCACCGCGCTGGGATGTTAGTGATTATTTGAATCCTGACGGCACCCAAGTTTGGCGCGGAACCAACAATCCTATATATGGTGCCGCTACAAACAGGCTTAAAGGTGATGTTAACCGGTTTATTGGAGGAATTAGTTATAGCTATACCCCAACCAGTTGGCTTGATTTTACCTATAGGGCGGGTTTGGATACTTACAATGACAACCGGGTTCGTACCGCTCCGGGGCCCCAGGGAATACCGGGAGAACATTTATATGATAATGCAGACGGTTATGTAGGCGAGTATAATATTAAATTCCGTGCTATTACCTCCACATTTATAGCAACGTTTAACCATAAAATAACGCCTGATCTGCATGCGACCGTGCGCATAGGCCAGGATATTTACGATAGACGGGAAACCGATAAAGGTATATTAGGAACAAAGCTCGGCGTCTATAACTTTTATGAATTGACTAATGCATCTGTTTTTACTGATATTAATGACACGTTAACACAATATCACCTGATGGGGCTTTTTGGGGAGGCTGATTTTGATTATAAGAATTACCTTTTTTTGTCCCTTACCTTGCGCAGGGACATCACATCAAGTTTAGCTAAAGAAAACCGGGGTTTTAATTATCCTTCGGCAAGTTTATCTTATGTATTTTCTGACCACTTAAAATTGCCTGGATTTATGAGCTTTGGCAAGCTTAGAGCTTCCTATGCACAATTGGGTAAAGATGCGCAGCCTTATGCAATTTCGAATGGATATGCTCCATATACCAGCTTACCTACCGGAAATACAGGTTATACAAGAAGCGCCTCATTAGGAAACCCTAACTTAAGACCCCAATTCACCAACACCTATGAAGGTGGTCTAGAAATGGGCTTTTTTAAAAATCGTGTAAGTTTTGACTTTACCTATTACTATTCACTAAGTAAAGATCAGATTATAAAAGCCGATGTATCGTCAACAACCGGCTATGTAAACACCTATATAAATGCCGGCACTATGCGTAATAAAGGCATTGAACTTATATTGAAGGGCACCCCAATTAAAGCAAGGGACTTCGCCTGGAATGCGAGCCTTAACTTCTCAGCTAATCGTAATAAGATACTAAGTCTGCCGGCAGGGCTTAATTCAATTACCTATGGTGGTAGCAGTGGCGGTTATTTAAATTCGCCGGCAACCATGAAGCTGATTGCCGGGCAATCCTATGGTAATATTTACGGTACCATTTGGCAACGTTATTACGGATCAGGCCAGGAAGATCCGGTAACTACCGACAAAAGCAAGCCGATGCTCATAGGTGCAAATGGTTTTCCGGTATTGGGGGTAGTGTCAGATCAAAAACTTTTAGGCAATTCGCAACCTAAATGGATTGGCGGTTTATCTAATACATTCACCTATAAAAGCCTTAGCTTAACTGCTTTATTTGATGGCAGATGGGGATTTCAGCGTTTTAATCGCTTAGATAACTTTTTCGCGGCATTTGGTATTGCCGATTATACCGCCAACCGCAGAGATTTTAAAGTATTTCCCGGCGTATTGGCCGATGGGACGCCTAATACCAAATCAGTTTGGTTAGGTCAGGGCGTTGGACCCGATGGCGTAAATTACGGAGAAGGGTACTACCGTAATTATTACAGGGCAATTTCTGAACCCTTTGTGGAGGATGCTTCATGGATCCGTTTGCGAACCTTAACCCTAACCTATGCTTTGCCCGCAAAGTTCCTGCCCAAAAAGGTTATTCACAGTGTTGCTATTTCGGCTACTGGAAATAACCTCTGGTTACATACCAAGTATTACGGTTTAGACCCAGAATCCATTTCGGCGGATGCCGGGAGTAATGTTGATGGCTGGTCTGGGTTCACCTATCCGGCTGCCAGGCAAATTTTATTTACACTTAACGTAGGTTTTTAAACAAGTAATCATGCAAAAGTTCTCCAAATATATTTTAATCATATTTTTTGCGGTAGGATCATTAACCTTCTCAGGTTGCAAAAAGTATTTTGACCTGGATAAAAACCCGAATCTGGCGAGCGATCCGGTGTTATCCTCGAGGCTTACCACCGCGACCTATAAAAGCGGTATGGATAGCTATAGTGTTGGCAGCATCGTTGCACCTTATGTGCAATATACAGCTAATCCATCAGCCGCTGCTGYAAGTGATACTTACCAGATACTGGATTTTTCAAGCACCTGGGATGCGTTGTACTATGCCATGGCTGATATTTATGATATGAAAACAAAAGCAACCGCTCAAAACTCAAGCGAGTATATAGGTGTAGCGGATGTACTTTTAGCCTATCATTTAGGTATGGTGAATGATTTATGGGGAAGTGCCCCATACACAGAAGCCTTCAAAGGCACCACGTTTACGCCTAAATATGATGCCGACCAGGATCTGTACAAATCATGCACGGGCTTACTTGATGAGGCTATAACCCAGTTAACTAAAACAGACGCAACTATTAAGCTTTTAGCCACAAGCGACTTAATATATGTCGGCGATAGAACTAAATGGCTTAAAATGG
Organism: Mucilaginibacter sp. P4_E8; assembly: GCF_056401495.1. Taxonomy (NCBI): domain Bacteria; kingdom Pseudomonadati; phylum Bacteroidota; class Sphingobacteriia; order Sphingobacteriales; family Sphingobacteriaceae; genus Mucilaginibacter; species Mucilaginibacter sp. P4_E8. The sequence goes on along the minus strand of NZ_JBFUJG010000012.1, from coordinate 87,037 downwards.
CTTATGCTTTAAAGGCCAGGTTGCTGAACAAGATAAGTAAAACATCAACCTATGATGCAACCGCTGTTTTACAGGCGGTAAGTAATTCATTCACTTCCAATGCGGATGACGCGGGCATGGCTACTTTTCAGCTGCGTAATCCATGGGCAGGGGTAGCATTGAGCAACGCCAGCTTAAGTCTTGGCGGCTGGCTGTCTAACCAGTTGATAGATCAGTTAAACGGTACTACTTATGGTGTTTTTGATCCCCGTATCAGAAAAATTACGGATACAACAATAACCGGAAAATATATAGGTACTGTAAGTGGCGCAGGAAACAGGCCTCCTGGAAACAATACCGTTCATGATGAGTGTTACATTTCAGAAACCTCGACATGGACAGGTGATAAATCACCTGTTTTAATCATTACATATGCAGAAGTTAAATTTATCGAAGCCGAAGCTGCTTTCCGCGCCAACGATCGCGAAAGGGCCTATACCGCTTATTTGACAGGTATAAATGCCAATATGGATAAGTTACAAGTTCCTGCTTCGGATCCTGATCGTATTGCCTACTTAGCCAGCCCGGCTGTCTCTGTTGGTGTCCAGGGGTTAACTTTAGATTTAATTTTTAAAGAAAAATATATAGCTACTTATCTTAATCCGGAGGCCTGGAATGATGCCCGCAGGTTTGATTATAAATACAAAAACTTCAGCCTGCCGGTAAATGCAGTGTTATCTTCTTTTATTCGCCGTGTTGATTACACCGTAGGGGAACGGAGCAAGAACGGGACTAATGTTCCAAAGATAGGCTCCCTTCTTGACAGGCTTTGGTGGGATAAATAATGCTATGACTCGTCTTATCCGCCCACTCACAACTATTGCGGAGCAGGTATATTATTTTAATTAACCTCAGAATTCCATGCTTTGATTTAATAAACCGTCTGTCAATAAATTGGCGGACGGTTTATTATCGTTTGTTTAGAAGTAAGCTTGTAATTTAAAATAAGTTCCTTAGCTTTTTCAAATGGCTCATCAATACCTGCTTTAATTCCTTTAGCAGGTTTTACCTCCACCCCTTTTACCAAATCTTTACTCTTTGATCATCGGGTTTGTAATTCTTATCGCCTGGTTGCAGGTTAAATGCACGGTAAAAAGGAGCAAAATTCATCAATGGGCCATTTACCCGCCACATGGCCGGCGAATGCGGATTAGTGTTCACGTACGTACGCAGGAACGCATCTCTTGTTTTTACCCTCCATATCCTGGCCACTGACAGAAAGAAACGTTGGTCTGGCGTAAACCCATCAATTTTTTCAGAACTCTTCCCTTGTTGCGTCATCTTAAATGCATCATACGCGATCGCAACGCCACCATTATCGGCGGTGTTTTCGCCCAATGTCAAGGCTCCCTTAATATGAACAGTATCCAAAACAGTAAATGAAGTATATAGGTCGGCTAATTGTTTTGTTTTCTCCCGGAATTTTTGATAATCTTCCTTTGTCCACCAGTTTTTGACGTTACCGTCCTTATCAAACTGTGCGCCCTGGTCATCAAAGGCGTGTGTCATCTCATGGCCGATCACCATGCCAATACCTCCGTAATTGATTGCATCATCTGCCGAAAAATCAAAATAAGGGAACTGCAAAATACCCGCAGGGAAAACAATCTCATTTTGGGATGGATTATAATACGCTGTAACCGTACCCGGCGTTGTGCCCCATTCTGTTTTGTCAACCGGTCTGTTCAATTTTGCCAGTTGAAACTGGTAGTCGTTTTGGTTTAGCGAGAGCACATTTTCAAAGTATTCTGTTCTGTTGATTTGTACCTTATTGTAATCTCTCCACTTATCCGGATAACCTATTTTTTTTGTGATCGTATATAATTTTTCCTTTGCTTTTTGTTTCGTACTGTCACTCATCCAATCAAGATGATTGATCCTATTTTCGAAAGATTTCTGGAGGTTGTTTACTAATATCAGCACACGTTTTTTTGAATCCTCGTTAAAATATCTTTTTACATACAGTTGCCCCAAAGCCTGCCCTAAATAGCTATCAACGCTTTCCGTCATGATTTGCCTGCGGGATTTTTGCGTGACTTGCCCGGATAATACTTTATTAAATTCAAATGAGGCATCAACAAAAGGTTTACTGAGTGTTTCAGCATAGTTTTCGAGGGTGCCGGCCTTTAAATATACTTTCCAGTCACTGATGGTGACTGAACTTAACAACGTGTTCAACTTATCGTAATAAGCGGGTTGGGCCATATCAATCGAGTCGGTTGTTGCGCCCAAACCCGCAAGCAAAGTCACCCAACCTATATTGGGTTGTGAGTTACTGATAGAGGCAACAGCTATTTTATGGTAGTTTGCATTGACATCTCTTAGTTCAATATTTGATTTATGCGATGCAGCAATTTGTTTCTCGATTCCATAAGCTATAGCCGCATCCCTAATTGCGGCGGCACGGCTGCTGCCGGTTAATTCAAACAAGGTACGGACATATTCTTTATAGGCTTGTTGAATGTGCAGCGTAGGTGAATCGGTTTTAAAATAATAATCTCTATCGGGCAAACCGATACCTCCCTGGTAGACATGGGCAATATTTAAGCTGCTATTTTTGTTGTCGGGAGAAACTCCAAAGCTAATGATTGAACGATTACCCGATTTTAATTCCGTTCCTACAAATCTGAGTAACGATGGTACATTATTGATGGCATCAATACCTGTGAGTATTGGTTTAATAGGCTGATATCCGCGATGATTAATCGTTGCGATATCCATACCGGATGCGTAGAAGTCACCTATCTTTTGCTCAATGCTTCCCATCTTGTTATTAGTTCTTGAAACGCTATCCAGGATGTTTTGCAGCAGTTGTTTTTGCGGGATGTTCAGGAACGAGTAAGAGCCCACACCTGATTGATCGCTAGCAATTTTTGCGGTGTCGTCCCAGCGGCCATTAACGAAGCGAAAGAAATTATCACCGGGTTTTATTTGCGGGTTCAATCCGGCTACATCAACAAAACCTGTCTTTTGAGCATACGAATAGTTCCATATGCTGAAAAATACTGCCGTTAAACACAAGCAAAATAATTTTTTCATAAATTGAAGATTTGTTTAAAGATATTAAATTTTCATACTCCGCAAGAAAATGACAAAGGAAGAAAACTTGCCCGAAAATACAAACATCCCCGACCATTCAGGATTACCCACTTTGAGCGCGAAAAATGAGGTGTGAATAACAGTAATAGCAACGAATGTAAAAGGTTGAATGATGTATACTAAGTAAACATGAGATACTTTTTATCCTTGGCATTGCAGCGTGTGCATAAGCGCCTAAATTTAAATCTCCGGAATACAAAAAGAGCTTCAAATATTTCGACTTGTGGCCTCTGATTTAAAAGGTAGTCCGAGTCGGATTGTACTTTTTTTATTTCGACAAGAATGGAGGGTATTAGATACCACCATACTGGACAGATCGGTTAATTCCGGTTCTGTCCAGTTCTTTTTTACATCCAATCGTTTATTAATCAAAAAAACACACCTACAGTTTCATTGAGCCGATTAGTTCGATGTTCTCCCCACTTCGCCACATTTGATTTGATCATTTTTGATACTAATAACCGTACTTTTACTGGTAATATGCTGAGACTAAGCAAAGGACAATATTGTAGTACAACCAATAAAATTTATCATGCTGACAATGTGCTTGCCGGCCTGACGAATTACCACAAGGATATGGGCACAAGTGCGCTACATTACCATGAGAACGCACACTTGAGTTTTGTTTTACGGGGGGAAATGCAAGTGAGGCGCCAAACGCTCTTGTCAGACAGAACGACGACTGAACATATTTCCTTTATGCATTCAGAAGAAGTACATCAAAATACGGTGCTTACCCGGATGTGCAACAACGTCAATCTTGAACTGGAATCAGGTTTCTTTAACAAATATGGCCTAACGGAGGCAATTGTGGCTAACGGTATTCATAGAATTGGCTTTAGAGGCGAACTGTTAATGACGCGCCTGTTTAAAGAAATTTGTTTTTATGACGAATATTCCGCAGACAGTATCCACATGCTTTTGCTGGATGCCGCATCAGGTTGGCTGCGTAATTTAGATACTGTTCCTCCATGGCTGGCACAAGTAAGAGCGTTACTGCACGACAGCTGGCAGGAAAAAATAGGGATAGAAGAGATCGCTGCGGCAGTTAACATCCATCCCGTTAATATCTCCCGTTATTTTGTTCGTTATTTCGGTACAACACTTGGAGAATACCGTCGGAGGATAAAAATTGAGCGGGCGATAGTTCTTATTGCCTATACACATAAGCCGCTTGCCGAAGTGGCATACACTTGCGGCTTTTTTGACCAAAGCCATTTTATCCGCGCTTTCAAAGAGCAAACAGGGTTACTTCCAAAGGATATGCGTGCTTGATTAATGTTGTTACAAATGGCAGTCGCAAGTAAGTACCCTGCGCTAAATTTGTACAATTTATTGAAATGGTTAGTGTTTACCTTTAGTGCACTATGAAAAGTTTATTGATTTGCACTTTTTTCCTTTTGGGTGTGCTGGATAATTGTTTTGCGCAGGCTTTATCACCGGAGGCCATGCAACGCATCGACAGTGCATTTTCCGGATGGAAAACAGCTACCGGCCCGGGTTGCGCTGTTGCGATCACCCAAAATGATGCGGTTATCTACAGTAAAGGCTTCGGTCTGGCCAACCTGGAAGATGGTGTCCCTAATTCACCAGAAAGTGTGTACTACCTGGCCTCACTGGCAAAACAGTTCACAGGATATGCCATCGCGCTATTGATCCGTGATAAAAAGGTTGACCCCGATGCTGATATCCACACTTACCTTACCTGGCTGCCAGGTTACGGCGCGAAGATATCCGTGATGAACCTGCTGCACCATACCAGCGGTTTACGTGATGATTTTGCGCTGCTGCCCTTTACCGGTTTTAACATGGATGGTTTATTGTCGCAGGATATGGCGCTTGGTATGATCAAAAAACAGCATACACTTAACTTTAAACCGGGAGAAAAGTTCTCCTATTGCAATACCAATTATATCCTTTTATCTGAGATAGTCGCTAAAGTCAGTGGAAAACCATTCGCGGCTTTTGTGGACTCGGCGATCTTCCGCCCCCTGCAAATGACCAGCAGCCGCATCGTACCGGGCTCGGCTGAGATCATCAAAAAGCGGGCGGACTCCTATGCCGGTGACCAGGGCGGATACAGTAACGTCAACCACAATATTTACACCCAGGGCGATGGCGGCATGTTCAGTACGGCCGCTGATCTTGCCAAATGGATGCGCCATCTTTATCATCCTGCTCATAAAGATACCGCGATAATACACTTGCTCACTGCACCAGGCAGGCTAAATAATGGCCGAATGCTGGATTATGCGATGGGGATCATACCGGATCAATATTGGGGACAGCGGAGGCTTACACATAAAGGCGGCCTGGCGGGCTACAAAAACTTTATGGCTGTGTTTCCCGATGCAAAGACCGGTATCATTATTTTAACGAATGGTGATGACGGCCCAAAGACGAACAGGGCTATGGATGCGATAGTCAGGATTTTGCTACCCCATCCGGTGGCAGGCATGGCCGATGACCCAATAAGTAAGGCATCTGGCGCCCCAGTATACGCAGGCACTGTCCCGAACGGGCTTACAGGGGATTATATCGCCCATAACGGATCAAGGATTAAAATTAGTGTAAAAAACGGACAGGTATATGCTGGTGATCTGGCACTGCTGGCTGTGGCCGATAGTTCTTTTCAACAAGCAGCCAACAGGCAGGTAAACTATCATTTCATAAAAGCAGGTACAACGCAAAAACTCGAACTGGAAAAACCGGGGCCGAATCCTGCAGAGCTTTATCGAAGGGTTCCTCCTGATGAAAAAACTGTTTTAAAGGAATTTGTCGGTTCTTATACCTCCACAGAATTGGATTTTAATTTTACGATCTCGCTCAAAAACGGACGGCTCTGGCTGAGCAACAATCGGCATGGAAGTTTTGAATTGAGACCTGTAGGCGCTGATGACCTTTTTACCGAACTATTTTTCTTTGACCACGTTGTGGCAGTTAGAGATAGTAAAGGGACAATCACGGCCCTTGAGTTTGCCAGTGGCGACACGGCAGGATTGTTATTTAACAAAACAAAGTATGGGGCCACCAAAAAGAAGTATGGCAAGTCACGGTGAACATCAGCTTGCCTGTTTTACTTTCGCTTAGCGAATCCGGTACAGGCTTTGTAATTTTAAAGGAGAAAGCTCAACGCCTGTTCCATTTTTCGCTGGATCTTTGATAGCGTTTTCAATAATTTGGCGCCGAATTCCGACTGATCGGGCCGTAAAAAGCTGCAAATCGCCATTTAGTCACCCTAAACCCCAGCCATAACCGCCAACCAGGAATCAGATGGATCACAAATCCAATTATACGGTTTTGATATTTTATAACTAATATTGATGTATTTATCAGGATTAAACAATGAGCACCAACGAAGTTATCAAGCATTCGCGGCGGGTTTTTGGATTGCTGAAAAAGGACAATTTGAAACCGGGGCATAAACTGGGAGAAATATTGACAGAAATCGCGATTATCGTATTTGCGATATCGCTTTCGCTGGTTTTGGAAAGATGGCGGCAAAACCAGGATGACCAAAAGCTGGAAAAAAAATTCCTGGCCGGTTTAAAAACCGATCTGACCCATGACCTGGAGGAATTAAAAGGTTCATCTGCAAAATGCATTTCGATGAAAAATGCAGCAAAATACTTCCTCAGACCAGAGAACGGCATCGACTGGTCTTCGGACAGCACGAAATATTATTCCTATAAGTTGTTTCATAACGTTTATTTTTTCCCCAACACTAACCGGTATGAATCGCTGAAATCGTCCGGCAAGTTAGATGTAATAGAGGATGAAGCGCTGCAAAATACCATTATCGACCTGTACCAGACAAAAATTCCCGACCTGGGGCAGCAAATCAATTTCTTCAATCAATTTTTAAATACCCAGGTTAAAGACTATCTCATTCATAATTTTAAAAGGGACACGAACAACCAGGTGGTTCTTGACCGTTCGTTTTTTACGCAACCTGGGATCAAAAACATTTTATCTTTTTATACGGATTTGGATGATGTATTAAAAAGGGCCAACGCGAGTTTGGACGAAAGCGAGGTCGTTTTAAAAAAGATCGATAGCCTGTTAAAGAAATGAATGCGTGCTATGAAAAGAAAATATTAAGCTAATCCCGGCTATAAAATTCAAGGCCGTTAAACCGTTGTCCCGCTTTTTGTTGCCGGGCCGCGCCAATGCTTTTGCGCACCCCCACTTCTTTTGCCCGTTGCATCGACTTTGCCGTAGCAAGGTTTACAAAATTTAAACAGGCAATAAGCAAGATGAAAATGGCAATGATGGTTAAAGCCCGCACATAGGTAATATTGCCGCGGCCGGGGATGTCGAATTTGAAATTGGCTGCGTATAAATGAATGTCAGCCAGGCGCTGAAAAACCGGCTTATTGCCGCCGTGTTTACTGTTCATAAACGGCGCCGACCGTTCTTTTACCAGCTTCTGAAATTTTGCCTGTAATGCGGGTACGTCTGTACCATTTTTTAAGAACTGCTGCCAAACCCAGCTTTGCATACGCTGTGCCGGTAACTGGGCCGCCGAAATAGGGATGAGGTAATTAAACTGGAGGTGGAATTTGGCATTTTTTTGAAAAACCCCTTTCACCAGGAGAGGCTGCTGATCCAATGTTATCTGTTTACCAACCGGATCTTGTTTGCCAAAAAAACGTTCGGCCATTTCCTCCGATAATACGATGGATGAACGGTCGTCAAGTGATCCGACGGATACCCCATGCGTAAATGAGAGGGGGAATACGCTGAAAAATGTGGAATCGACTAAAAGGCCGCTCGATTCATAAAACTGGTGGTTCCCCGCCGCGAAAAGCCTTTTTACTTGCGGCAACGCCATTACCCGCGTCACCGCCTCAATCTCCGGGTACTCCTGCTTCAGTGTTGTCGCAAACACAGGCGGCGCAACTGCGCGGTCTGCTTCCTCGTTATTGTCGGTATAATGGTTGTATATCCGGTACACGCTGTCGCCCCCGACATAAATTTATCATAGCTGTATTCATCCTGCACAAATAAGCCTATCAGCAGGCACGCAGCCATACCCAGCGTTAAACCGGCAATATTGATCAATGAAAAGCCCTTACGCCGCGATACGTTTCTAAAAGCGACCTTTAAAAAGTTTTTGAACATGGCAATGGTGATTAGGTGTACGAATGATTTATTTTCCCAACAAATACGCCACGCAGTTAAAGTATTTAAAATCAATACATTATATGCTTTTTACTTTAATAAACGTTCGAAAATGAACAGATGATGTACGTATACGATGTCGGCTACCTGAAAGAAGGCCACCCGAAAGCGTGGCCTTTGTTATTTTAATGCATTTTGGCTAACCACCTTTTTCATCAGGAAACGCTTTTTAAGCCATTCACGAAGGGGCTCATCGTAAAACCTCAGGCTCACCCATGCTATGGCTATTGCAATAATTATCAATCCAAAGCCACCCAAAAGGCCCTGGGCCATTGGTACCTTATTATTGTTTACCCATGCAATATGCAGATACATCAGCGGATAATGGGTGATATAAAGCGGGTACGATATGGCCCCGAGAAATCTGCAAACCTTGATGGAACTTTTGCTGATTAAACTCCCTCCCGCACCAATAGCTACAATAAGCGGGAAAATAACGATGATAACAAATGATTCATATATACCGTTCATCCACAAATGTGTGACGCCCCCAATCCTGGGGACAGATAAAAAAACAATAATAAGTAAACTGCAAACTGCAAACGCTCCTTTAATATGTATCAGTTTGCGCATACGCATCAACAATACTCCCGCGAAAAACGGATAAAGCAAACGTGTAAAGCCAATATTAACCTGCGTTTTATCAATAGACCAGCCGCCAATAACGTCACCTTGCGGTCCCCATACTAAAAAATTAACGAGTAAACAGGCCGATAATATGACAAATATGGTAAGCATCATTTTAGAGAAACGGCGAATCAGCACCGCATAAAGAATATTGGCAATGTATTCGTACAAAAGCGACCATGCGGCGCCGTTCAATGGGTACGTTTCCTGCCAGCCGCGGATATCCATTGAGGGAAGTAGCGGAATCATGGTAAAGCCAACCACCATCGCCACCAGCAGCTTCCAAACAGGCGTTGCAGCAACGAGCGGCATCGATGCCCCGGCCTGGAAGTAAAAAAGCAATGCGCCAATTATGGTGCCTACAATTACCATAGGCTGCAAACGGATAAGGCGGCGTTTGTAAAAATCCCACTGGGTCATTTTGCCCCAGCGGTCATCATATGCATAAGCTACCACAAAGCCCGATAATAAGAAAAAGAAATCGACCGCCAAATAGCCGTGATTAATTACCTGGTGAAAACGATCGCCGGAGTAAGTTTCAAATACATGAAATATAACTACCAAGATAGAGGCTACGCCACGTAATCCGTCGAGGATCTCATAATGGCTTTTTGATTTGAGATAAACTGTGGTTTGGGTCATTGCCCGGGTAAAATAAGTAAAAATTGAATAGGTTGTATTTTAATCGGATTGTTAACACAGTTATTACTACAATGAAAGATTTTCAAAATCCCTCAATTATCAATTAATCACAAAGGATATGAGAACAGTAAACACTTTCGGAAAGGTGCCTATTTACGCGCGCATTACCGTCAACAGGGAGATTATTCACCTCGGACTGAAGCAGTATATAGAGCCCCCTTCCTGGGATATCAGGCGGGGATTTGGCGAGTGCTACGGGGAATTGCAACTTAAAAAGCTGCCGATAACCGCGGAGGCTATAAAAAACACCTTTTTACGTACGGAAGAAGTCGAGCACACCTTAAGTCATCTTTTCGAGTACCACAATAAAACTGCGGTCCACCAGCTTTCCCCCAACACACTCAGTAATTATAAAACCCCACAGAAATATTTGAGATCGTTTCCATATTTGTCGCAGCGGCCGGTTTTATTGTCCCGTTCCGTCCAGCTATTTATATTCCTACCTTGAATTGCGGGTGCCCTATGATTTGGACAGCGATACTTTGCAGGTCCTGTCCCGTAAAGGCGCCGACACCGTCAAAGTCAAAATGAGTTTTGCTGTAGATGGTGATCGTACCCAAAAGCCCATCCGCGGGAATGTCCACCGAACGAGCTTGTTCCCGGTCGATCCAGTCCTCCGCCCGGTCTACGGCGTAAATTTTAAAGCTGTTCGCTTTTTCCTGCGGTTCGAATTTCAGTAAGTGCTGGCTTTGGCCAACGGGTATCTCAAAGCTTTTCATTGGCATGTTTATTAAGTGAATTGAAAACAGATGCAAGCCAGGAAGGTTTCAAAAATAAAAAAACACGCAATCAGGCGCTTTGTAATTTAAACAAAATCAGCCCGGTCATATCGGCAATGCTGGGCCCGGAAGAAGCCAGACAGGCGGAAGAACTGAACACAAAACCCTGCCGCCGCAGCAAGATCGTGATCAAAGTGGTGTGATCGCTTTTAACAAGCGCTTGGTAAAGTTGGAAAAATCCAGAATAGTTTGGAGAATAATTCCTATGAATCAAACATTTAATAAGGAGCGCACTTATTATATAGTTGGCGATATTGATGAAACATGGATATAATCACCCACCTGGCTTTAGGCGCTTGCTCCACCGAAGTTTTATTGACCAAAAAGCTGGGCAAAAAGGGCCTGATCTGGGGTGCATCGGCTCAGGTGTTGCCCGATATAGATACCCTTCCTGCCTTATTTTTACCTGCAGACCAATCCCTGCTGATCCATCGTGGTCTAACGCATTCCTTTCTATTCGCGTTGATTGCAGGAATATTTCTGGCATTCACGGTGCAGAAAATCTATAACCAGGCAGGTTTATCGTATACCGCACTCCTCTTTTTCTTTTGCTTCCAGTTCACGCTTCATGACCTGATTGATACCTGTAACAGCTATGGCACAGGCCTTTTGGAGCCTTTCCGTCACCAGCGTTTTTCCATCAATTTGTTATATGTGGTCGATCCGCTGCTTACGGCCGGATTGCTGGTTGGAAGCCTCGTCTTAATTTTTAAATGTACCCTGTATCCGCACCGAAAAAAATGGGCCTGGGCCATGCTCATCATTTCTGGCTGCTATACAGGCTTTGCAGCTATCAATAAAGTTTATGTTAACGGTAAGATCAATCATTCTTTTAAGTCACAGCAAATGAACGCAGCCGGCTATTTTACTACGCCGGCGCCATTCAATTGTATGCTGTGGTACCTTGTCGTGGCCGCCGATGGTGGTTATTATACGGGTTACAGTTCCGTATGGGATGATCCGCAGCAATCGGTCCGGTATGAAAAGCWTCTTAAAAATGATTCCTTGAATGTTAAGATCGGGGATAAAAGAGTACTACAGCATTTAATCACCTTTGCCGACCCATATTATACCCTTTCACAAACTGGCAGTTCCTTGTATTTAAATGTGTTAAGATTTGGGCAGGTACAAGGCTGGCGGATGCCCAATGCCCCATTTGTGTTGAGCTATCCGCTAACTGCCAGTGGCAACCAAACGGTGTTATTACAGAAGGGCAGACTGGCTGGATGGAACAAAAGCTCCCTGGAAGCTTACATCAGACGGATAGCAGGCAATACACCATGAAGCATATGACTAAAAATAGCTATTATATTATAAACGGCATTACCCTCTATCGGATGATAGCCGTACCATTTCTTATTTATCTGGCAGTTACACATCAATTCAACACATTTAAATGGCTGCTTGCGCTCAGTTTTTTTACTGACGCCATAGATGGATATTTTGCACGCCGGTATAAAATTATAAGTGCATTTGGGGCGAGGATAGACTCTATTGCTGATGACTTAAATATTATTGCCGCTATAATTGGCATGTTCATGAAAAATTCCGAATTTCTTTTAATGGAGATCATACCAATTATAATTTTACTTGTACTTTATCTTTCGCAAAACACTTTGGCTTTCATCAAGTATCGCAGGATGACCAGTTATCATACCTATATAGCTAAAATTGCCGCGGTATTCCAGGGAATTTTCCTGATCACTTTTTTCTTTTTTTCGCCCGTTTATTGGTTGTTCTATCTCACCATTATCCTCACCGGAATAGATCTGATCGAAGAAATCCTATTGACCCTCCTGCTCCCCGATTACCGGACCAATGTAAAAGGCTTATACTGGCTAAAAAAAAGCGAAAATTAATGCCTGTGCAAACCACGCCCAACCAGGAAAAACAAACAGTACCATAAATTCTTTCGCTTTGGCATCAATCAATTCTTTGTGTTATAACCCGAATAACGCCCTATATCTGTTAAATCTAACTATTATCAAACCCTCTATAATAACGGTAAAATTCATTTTCATAGGTTTCCGGCAGTGGCATTGAGGAATCATATTCCGGACTGTTCTTTACGGCGTTTACCGTGATATTGACATCAACCGAAGATTCTTCCCATTTCACCTTATTGATCCACTTGGGACTGATCAGGACTTTCTTTCCCGGAAACCAATGTCCTGTATCCACTACGAGGAAATGTACATTCCAGAATTGATCATCAACTATAAAGTCCGCTACGTCCCCTATTTCACCATTCGTAGCATGGATCCGGTAACCCGTAACTTCACTTGTACTCCGCAAGTGTGGATCAACCGGTTCTTTTTGGTCAGATGCCGCCAATATCCTTTCTTCAAACGGTATCCTTGATTCAGCCATACCCGACAAACCCATGCCGCCATAAAATCCAACGCCGACAGGACCATAATATGGCCAGCCATCAATGACTGTAAAGTTCAATTTCCTGCTGGCGGGAAATGGTTCTTTCTGTATCTATATCCGGACTGTTTTTAATTTGTTCTTTGGTAAGGTTTACCGGAAAAATTTTGTTTTCCCAGTCCGGTTCTTTTAGAGCCGTTGGGGATATAAGCACTTTACGACCAAACAGCCAGCCGCCTGTTTTTACAATAAGGTAACGTATGGTCCAGGTTTCGTCATCAAAATAAAATTCATCCACTTTACCAAACTCACCATCGGTTGCACCCATACTGAAGCCAACCAAATTTTTCACGTTACGTCTCATCATCCCTCCCTTTAATAGTCTGCATTTAATCTCCCTTTTATATACTTTTTATATGGATTCCCGCTTTAAAGCGATAATTATAGTTTATACCAGCCGGTTATCCAGTTTAAAAATAAAACCTGCAACAGCCGCAATAATTAATATAATCATCAATACCCAAAAGAAGATACCGATTGCCGCAACAGTTATTACCGCCGTTTCCTTTTCTTCCTGGATTTTTTCAGTAGTTGTGTTTTTTYTGATATTACCATTATTCCAWTTGCGAGGGACAGGAGATGCAGGCGTCACGGCTGCGATCAACAGCGCGAATATAATCGCCGCAATCAAGCCAGGCGCCCAATAATATCCCTATACGACAGGGCCTGCCGGCGCTGCCCACTCACCTGCGCTTAAGGAAACAAAAAACAACAGGAAGAAAAACGTCCAGAAGCCGCCCCAGGACTCATTTTTTCATTTTACAGTAACTGGATGCAAGCATTAAATATTTTATATTTAATGGTCCACTCTTATTGCAAATAATTAATTGTCTTAATTTGCAGGTGGTTAAAGATTAATCATGAAAATACTGATCATAGAAGATGAAGTCCGCATCGCCACGCTGGTACAGCAAGGGTTGGAAGAACGGGGGTACCTCACCACTATCGCCTATGATGGTATAACCGGTAAAAAGCTGGCCCTTCAAAATGATTATGATCTGGTGATCAGTGATATTATTTTACCCGGCCTGAATGGGATCGAAGTATGTCGCGAAATCCGTCGGGGCAAGCCCGATCTGCCTGTTATCCTACTTACGGCGTTAGGAACGACCGATGACAAGGTAGAGGGCTTTGATGCCGGGGCTGATGACTACCTGGTAAAGCCGTTTGATTTTCGAGAGCTGCTGGTGCGTATTAGGGCAGTAACGAACCGTAAAAGCGGAAACCAGATGATCCAATCTAACATTTTAAAATACGCCGACCTGGAATTAAACAACCAAACCAAAACAGTTACCCGGTTGGGTAAAACTATAAGTCTTACCCCTAAAGAGCTGAAACTGTTGGAATATATGATGCAAAACAGCGAACGGGTTTTATCCAGGGCCGAAATTGCGGAAAAAGTATGGGATACCCATTTTGATACGGGAACAAACTTTATTGATGTCTATATCAATTACCTGCGAAAAAAAATCGACAAAGACTTTGGCAGTAAGCTCATCCACACTAAATCCGGTTTAGGGTTTATTTTTCAGGAGGAGTCATGACCATACGTAATAAACTCACTTTGCTGTTTACCTCCATCATCGCGGCCTTATTATTGGCCTTTGCATTGGTGGTCTATTTTTCCTTTTCTAAAAACAGAGAGAATGAGTATTACAGTTCGCTGCGCCACACCGCCATTAATAAAGCGAACCTTTTGCTGGATGCCAAAGTGGCTCCTTCAGTCTTGCAGCTGATCTACCGGAACGCTGAAAACTCCTTGTTTAAGGAAGAAGTAGCCATTTATGATACCTCCTTTAATCTATTATATCATGATGCGGTGGATATCGACCAGGTAAAGGAAACCCGGCGGATGATCGATGAGATTGTCCAAAAAAAGGAGATTCGGTTTTACCAGGGGGAGATGCAGGTTGTAGGTATTTTTTACCATCACCATGACCAGGATTATGTGATCACAGCGATAGCCAATGACCAGGGAGGCTATGTAAAACTTCGCAATCTGAAATATACCTTGATCATTTCGTTTTTTGTAGCGGTATTCCTGATCTATATAGCAGGTCATGTCTTTTCGAGCAAAGCTCTAAAACCAGTCTCTGATATGGTGGACAAGGTAGAGGAAATTACCGCTACCAATTTGGACCTGCGTATCGATACCGGAAAGGAAAAAGATGAGATCAGCGAACTGGCGGTTACTTTTAATGAAATGCTGGACCGTCTGGAAAAATCTTTTGACGCGCAAAAGGAGTTTGTATCCAATATTTCGCATGAACTGCGTACCCCGCTTACGGCTATGCTCACCGAATTACAGGTTGCGGTAGAAAAAGAAAGGAGTAACGAATCCTATAAAGCATCCATACATCATGCGATCAGTGATGTGCAGAAACTGGTACGCCTATCCAATAGCCTGCTCGACCTGGCCAAAGCAAACTATGACCGCACAGAGATTTCCTTTAAAGAATTGCGTTTAGATGAAGTTATTTTAGATGCCCGAAGTGATGCCTTACATGACAGGCCAGGTTACAAGATCGATATCAGCTTTGAGCAGGAAATAGAGAATGATGATTTTATTTCTGTTTTAGGCAACGAATATTTGTTGCGGGTAGCCTTTAAAAACCTGATGGAAAATGGTTGCAAATTTTCCAACGCAAACGAAGCTACAGTATCTATCAATTACAGTAATGATAAAACTATTCTACGTTTCATCGATCAGGGTTTAGGTATAAATGAAACCGAACTCCCGCACATCTTTGAATCGTTTTACCGGGGTGCCAACAAACAGTTTGCCGGTGGCAATGGGATTGGATTATCATTAACCAAAAAAATCATCGAATTGCATAAAGGGTCAATAGGCGTCAGTTCTGTGATTGACGAAGGCACTGTGTTTACTATTGAACTACCCCATGTTTAGTGAATCCGCTCTAATGAATTTCTAATTTTTTTCTAATAGTCCTCTAACGGCCCGTTGAAAACAGGCCATCTACCTTTGCGCCGTAAATAATCGCTGTCTGCGGCAGTAATTATTGATTAAGCAAAAGGTCATGAAAAAAAATCTATTCTTCCTAATAGGACTTACCGTCAGCATGTTCCTGATGGCTGCATGCCATCAATCCGAAACTGCTAAAGAAACAAGCGACTATTCTTTATCCGGCGATACGATCCAGGTAACGCCGAACTCCAAACTGGCGGACAAGTTAAAAAAAGACGTGGTTAAAGAGCAATCTTACCGTTTACAGTTGTTAACAGCGGGTACGGTAAAAGCCATCCCGACCCAATATGCGGAGATTGCGCCGCCATTTTCAGGCCGGATCACCAAATCCTATTTAAAACTGGGGATGCGTACAACCCCGGAAACGCCTTTGTTTGAAGTGAGTTCCCCCGATTTTATCACCGCGCAAAAGATCTTTTTTCAGGAGAAATCGCAGCTGCAGCTGGCAGAAAAAACCCTGAAGAGGCAACAGGACCTAACAGCGCATGGTGTGGGTACGCAAAAAGATATGGAAGAAGCCAAGACCGCTTATGAAGTAGAAAAAAAGGAATATGAAAACGCGGTGATCGGTATTAAAATATTTAAGGCCGATCCTGATCATCTGGTTCTGGGCCAGCCACTGGTGGTGCGTTCGCCCATTGCCGGGCAGGTGATTGAAAACAAGGTGGTGCTTGGTCAATTCATCAAAAATGATGCGACCAGCGTGGCAACCGTAGCCGAGCTATCCAAAGTTTGGGTAGCGGGGCAGATCAAGGAAAAAGACATCCGCTTTATTCATGAGCTGGATGAATGTTCTATCCAGATCGCTGCCTTGCCGGAAAAACAGGTCAAAGGGAAAGTTTATCATGTAAATGATATGGTGGATGAAGACACGCGCAGTGTACAGGTACTGATCGAGTGTAACAATGCCGACCGGACCCTAAAGCCGGGAATGTATGTTACCGTAGATTTTGACAATGCCCCTTCCCAGGTTATCCTGATCCCGACGACCGCCGTACTGCAAATGAACGATGAGAGCTTTGTATTTACAGAACCGGCACCGGGAAAATATGTAAAGCGGAAAATTGAAACAGCGAATACCGATCACGACCAGGTGGTCATTAAATCAGGCTTAAAACCAGGCGACCGGATCCTGACCTCTGGTGGCTTTTACCTGCTGGATGCCAAATAAAATATAGCCATCATGAAGAAACTTATTTTTACAGCTATAAACAAACGCTGGCTTTTCGCAGCATTGTTCATCCTGCTGGCCATATTTGGCTATTATTCCTGGACACAGCTATCCGTAGAGGCCTACCCTGATATTGCCGATGTGACCTCGCAGGTAGTGACACAGGTACCCGGCCTTGCTGCCGAAGAGGTGGAGCAACAGATCACCATTCCCGTAGAAAGGGCCTTGAACGGGATGCCGGGCATGCACGTAATGCGCAGCAAAAGTACGTTCGGGCTTTCTATCATCACTATCGTTTTTGAAGATGGTATTGAGGATTACTGGGCCAGGCAACGCATTACCGAGCGCTTGGGCGATGTCACCCTGCCTTATGGCGCACAGCCTGGGTTAGACCCGCTAACCTCACCCATTGGTGAGATCTATCGTTATATCATCGAAAGCAAAAATCATGAGCTGCGGGAGATCACCGATCTGCAAACCTGGACGATTATTCCGCGCATCAAGCAAGTGGCAGGTGTTGCCGATGTGACTAACTTTGGCGGTATCACCACGCAATACCAGTTAGAAGTTGATCCCGGTAAGCTGGAACAATACAAACTGTCCCTTACCGATATACAAACTGCTATCAATAATAACAATGCCAACGCGGGTGGCAGTGTACTTACACGTGGCGACCTGGGTTATGTAGTACGGGGCATCGGCCTGGTAAAAACGTTGGAGGGTTTGGGTAACGTTGTGGTTAAATCTGTAAATGGTGTACCTGTTTTTTTAAAGGATGTAGGTACTTTGAAATACGGCAACCTGGAACGCAAAGGCATTTTAGGTTATACCGACCGTAAAGTAAATTACAGCGAAGGCGATGAAGGCATCGTATTGCTATTAAAAGGCGAAAACCCATCAAAAGTATTAGAGGGCATCCATGCCGCTGTAGAAGATCTGAATAAGAATGTGTTACCCGAAGGTGTAAGGATCAGGCCATACATTGACCGGACCAGCCTGGTTGACACCACCCTGCATACCGTATCGCATACACTGCTGGAAGGCATGACCCTGGTTATTATCGTGCTGATCGTTTTTTTGGGTAACTGGCGTGGGGCATTGATCGTAGCTATCACTATTCCTCTGGCTTTATTAGTTGCCTTTATCCTGATGCACTTTACCCATATACCGGCCAACCTGCTTTCGCTTGGCGCCATTGATTTTGGGATTATTGTAGATGGTGCCATTGTGATGATGGAAACCATTTTAAAAAAGCGGGAAGAAAGTCCCACAGAAGAATTGCAGGAAACTACTATTGGGCAAAGGGCATTGGCCGTTGCCAAACCCATTTTGTTTTCTACCGTGATCATCATCACTGCTTACCTGCCCCTGTTCTCTTTTGAAAGGGTAGAAAAGAAACTGTTTACCCCGATGGCCTTCACCGTCGGGTTTGCGTTGCTGGGTGCATTGGCTGTTGCGCTGTTGCTGATACCGGGGCTGGCTTATGCAGTTTATAAAAAGCCCAGGAAACTATTCCACAACAAATGGTTGGAAAAATTAACCACGGCCTATTTTGAGGGCGGTAAAAAGGTGATGAAAAAACCACAGCAGGTTTTCATTCCTTTGGCCATTGCCTTAATTGGGGCAGTAGTTCTTTCCATCACCGTAGGTAAGGATTTTTTACCCCCTTTGGATGAAGGTTCCATCTGGCTACAGGTACAATTGCCTCCCGGTGTATCCTTACAGAAATCGAAAGAAATGAGTGATACGTTACGGCAGCATACCATGAAGTACAGTGAGGTAACCTATATGATGGTGCAGGCCGGGCGTAATGACGACGGTACCGATCCCTGGACGGCCTCGCACTTTGAATGCAGCATTGGCATCAAACCTTACAGCGAATGGAAGAACGGCAGGACAAAAGCTGATCTAATTAATGACCTGGCTAAAGAATATGCAACCATGCCAGGCTATACGGTTGGGTTCAGCCAGCCGATGATCGATGGTGTAATGGATAAAATTGCAGGTGCACACAGCGAACTGGTGGTAAAAATATACGGGGAAGATTTTAAGGAGACACGCCGTATTGCAGAAAATGTAATGACCACGATCAAGAGCATCAAAGGCGCTGTTGATGTGGCCATTGACCAGGAACCTCCATTACCGCAATTGCAGATATCTGTTGACCGTGATGCTGTAGCACGTTATGGCCTCAACGTAAGCGATGTATCTGAACTGATCGAAGTAGCCATTGGCGGCAAAGCCATATCGCAGGTATTTTCCGGCAATAAAGTTTATGACGTAATCTGCCGTTATAATGAAGAAAGCCGCAACACGCCCGAAAAAATTGCCAACCTGATGCTCACCTCTCAAACAGGGGCAAAAATTCCTTTATCGCAAATTGCAACCGTAAAAACTGCTACAGGCGAAAGCACCATTACAAGGGAATTGAACAAGCGTCATTTGACCGTTAAACTCAATTTACGCGGCAATGATCTGACGGCGTTTTTAAACGAAGCGCAGAGCAAAATTGAAAGTACCATCAAGTATGATCACAACAAATACACGATCAAATGGGGCGGGCAATTTGAAAACCAGAACCGGGCTTATGCCAAGCTAATGGTGATTGTGCCGCTGGCATTGGCCATCATGTTTTTACTGCTTTATGGTGCATTTGGCAAATTCCGTCAGGCGGGATTGATCTTATCCATTGTGCCCCTGGCTTTATTCGGTGGTATGCTGGCATTGAACATCAGGGGTATGACATTGAATGTGTCTTCGGCCGTAGGTTTCATTGCCTTGTTTGGTGTAGCCATACAGAATGGTGTGATACTGATCTCGCACATCAACGACCTGCGGAAAAAAGGATACGATTTACTAAAAGCTGTTGTGGAAGGAGCTGAAGACCGTTTTCGTCCGGTGTTGATGACCGCTACGGTTGCAGCATTGGGTTTGCTGCCCGCGTCGCTGGCAACAGGCATCGGGTCTGATGTGCAAAGGCCATTGGCGACAGTAATTGTATACGGATTGTTTGTAGCAACTGCCATTACCCTGTTTGTGCTGCCGGCCCTGTATTACATGCTGGAAAGCAAATGGGGAAAGGATGATTTTAAACCGGCAGAGCCTCAGAAATAAGCTATAAAGACATGAAAACTAAGAATTTCAATATCATATACCTGCTGTTATTCATCGTAGTAATGAATAATACAAAAGCATTGGCGCAGCAAAGCGTTGATACCTCTTTTGTAAAGATCAAACTGCCGCTTACTACTTTTTTAAGTCTGGTGGGAAAACAGAACCTGGATTATCAGGCTCAAAAATACAATGTAAGTATTGCCGAAGCCGGAATAGAATCTGCGAAAGTATTTCCCGATCCTGAATTATCCTTCGGGGCATTTGATAATCAGAATGCCAGTAAGAAACTGGGTTACGGATATAACGCCGGCCTGAGCACCACGTTGGAATTAGGCGAAAAAAGAAGATCAAGGATAGATCTGGCTAAAAGCCAGGTGGAATTAAACAAAGCCATGTTGGACGACTATTTCCGTAACCTGCGGGCCGATGCATCCCTGGCTTATTATGCCGCCATACAAAACTTTTATATTTTCCAGGTTCAGAAAAACTCCTGGGAGAATATGGATAAGCTGGCCAAAGCCGACTCCATCCGTTTTAAATTGGGTGCTATTACAGAAACCGATGCCCGCCAATCCAAACTGGAAGCCGGTACCTTAAAGAATACCCTATACCAAAATGAGGCCGACTGGAAAACAGCCCTGGTACAACTAAACTTATTAACCGGAAAAGCGCATGCCGATACATTATTTATGCCATCTGGCGGTTTTGATAAACTGGACCGGGATTTTTCATTAGGTAACCTGATTGCCAACGCACAGAATAACCGGGCTGATCTGGTGGTAGCTTTAAACACCAAGACTGCTGCTGAAAAAAGCTTGCAATTAGTGAAAGCTAACCGGACAATTGACCTCGGCATTAACCTCGGGGGTACTTACAATGCAGCGGCTACCAATGAAATAGCACCAACCCCGGCTTATCGTAGTTTGAACGCCGGACTGTCTATCCCTCTGAAATTCTCCAATCACTATAAAGGAGATATTAAAGCCGCACAGTATACTATTAAACAGTCGGCGGTACAATATGATCAGGTGTTGCTGCAAATTCAAACGGAAGTAATGCAGGCCTGGATGAACTACAAAGCCGCGCAGCAACAGGCCACGCAGTTTAAGAATGGTTTACTCACCGAAGCGCAAAAAGTACTGGACGGTAAAACCTACAGCTACAAGCGCGGAGAAACCTCGCTGCTGGAAGTGTTGAATGCGCAGCGTACCTATAATGATGTGCAGCAGAATTACTACCAGGCTTTATTTAATTACGCATCGGCCCTGATTACGCTGGAGCGCTCAGCAGGTATCTGGGATTTACAATAATCAATTGAATCATGAAAAAGAAATTTTACTTAATCTGCTTATCGCTGGTTTTCCTGACCATGTTTTATTCCTGTGAAAAGGATCCCAGCGGTAATGGCAGTCTAATTATTACGGTGTATTATCATAACCAGCCTGTAGCAGGAGCCAAAGTATATTTAAAAATGGGTGTTTACACCAATCCAAACTTTACGGATAACCAGTATGATGACATCCTCACTGCGAATGGCGGTGGTGTTGCTACCTTCAGTAACCTGACACCGGGAAGATATTATATAAAGACCATTGGATATACAAACCAAACAACAGTACAGGGAGATAGTACTGCTACTGTGGTACGCCGCTATAGGGGAGATAATATATCTAACTTTACTATCAATGTACAATAAAGATTACTACAATTAAAAGTGTTAAAGGGGATCTTGTTTAAAGTAAGGTTCCCTTTAACATAATTGCCGCGATACTGAAATAAATCACTAAACCAGTCACATCCACCAGGGTAGCCACAAATGGAGCTGATGAGGTAGCGGGGTCCAGTTTTAATCGTTTGAGTAACATCGGGATCATGGAACCGCTTAATGTCCCCCATAATACAATGCCTATCAGTGAGAAAAAGATGGTAATGGCCATTAATATCCAGTGCTCACCATAATTATACCAATGCAAATACTGCCAAACGGTAATTCTCAGAAAACCGATAGCACCCAATATTGCGCCCAGGCATACACCGGAAAGTATTTCGCGCCGCATTACATACCACCAATCTTTTACGTTTAGTTCTTTTACCGCCATAGCCCTGATGATAAGCGTAGCAGCCTGTGAACCACTATTTCCCCCGCTGGAAATAACCAATGGTACAAACAAAGCCAGTACTACCGCTTTGGCGATTTCTACTTCAAAATAACCCATCGCGGTAGCTGTAAGCATCTCGCTTAAAAATAGTATAATGAGCCATCCCGCACGCTTTTTAATGAGTGAGAAAATTGGTGTATGCACGTAAGGATACTCCAGTGATTCCACACCCCCAAATTTTTGCATTTCACGAGTACTGCGTTGCTCGGCCACCTCCATCACATCGTCTACCGTTACCACACCAAGTAGCAGGTTATCCGTATTAGTTACCGGCAGCACAGTGCGGTCATACTCCTTGAATTTATGGATAGCCTCTTCTGTACTTTCGTCAATATTCAGTTGTAAGCAAACATGATCCATGATATCGCGGATCAGCTTGGTCGGTTCATTTAATACCAGCCTGCGTACAGGTACGTCGTCCAGCAGCTTCCCGTTTTCATCAACTACGTAGATCACATTGGCTGTCACACTATCGGTATGGTTTTTACGTAAATGTTCATTGGCTTCGGCGATAGTCATGCTTTCGGTTATGGTAGCAAAATCCGTATTGACCAACCTCGCTATACTTTGTTTAGGATAATCCAGCATATCCAGGGTCGCCTTTTTGTTTTCGTCATTGAGGTATTCCAGATATTTGGAACGTTCAAGGGCTTTTAGTGAAATAAAAAAGGAATACCGGTCGTCTGAGTTAAGCTTATCCAAAAGGTCGGCTGCTTGTTTTTCTGGCAGATGCTGAATAATTTTAGCCTGTAAAAAATGACCGGCAAAAGGAAAAATGATCATCTTCTTTTTTTCGGAAAAGCCCTCAAAAGAGTTTAGAGCAATGTCAACTGGCAGCGACTTTAAAATTTTGGCAACATCGGAAGGGTGAATTTCTGTTTCTGTCCCCTTATAGAAAAGTGATTTCAGATCGCCATTGATTATTTTATCCTTTATTTCCTTTAAATCCATACCGTAACTTTTAAATGCATACTTATGGGTTTGAAATTAAAACATTTGTGATGAATATAGGATGAAGTTTAACGATATATTACCTAAAGTTTAAAGCGGTTTTCAGCATATAATTTATTGTGGTGAATATTCTAAAAAGCAGTAAATTTCCATAAGAGTTTGAAAAAAATACCCTAATTTTATAAGTGGCATTTTTTGAAACCGTTACAAAAACAGCATTTTAATACTTTAAACAACGATTTTTTATGGATTTTTTTTAAGAAAAAACTCTGCCAAAACTCTGCCAGAAAATCCCCAATATAAAGATTTAGTGCGGGCTGATTCGTTAATATACAACATATTTAAATCAATGAAAGGAAAATTGAAGCTTTGCAATTACTTTCAATAATATTGCAATTTCATCAAAAAAGATATTCCTCTATTTATTGCCTGAGAACATTAGAAGCTCGGGCTATCTTAAGAAAAATCCGGGGATTGAGTTTTATAATTTCCTATTTATGAATTGTTAGTGCGGAATTCGCAACCACATTCATTCGGTTTAAGGCCTTTATTTTTCACTATATTGACCCTCAAAAATATTTGCATAAAAACCTGTGATTATAGACAAACTATTTTCAAGTTTCGATAATTATCTGCCACTTAATACAGCGGAAAAGCACGACCTGGCGGGGCGGGTCATTCAGCGGAAGATTAAGCGGAGGCAATTCATATTGCAGGAAAATGATGTTTGCAGGCATTATACCTTTGTGGCTGAAGGTTGTTTCAAAAAGTTCCAGGTGGATGATAAGGGCACAGAACATAACCTGCAGTTTGCTGCCGAGGGCGACTGGCTTATGGAGATCGTTAGCTTTTATTTCGAAAAGCCAAGCCGTGTTTATATTGAAGCCATGGAACCATCGGTTATATTCCAGATCTCCAAGTCTGATCTTTATCATCTGTATGATAATAATCCCAAGTTCGACAGAAATTTCAGGGTTATTGTAGAAAACCGTTTAGTTGAAACAGAGAACAGGGTTTTACAGGCGATCAGTTCAACGGCCGAGGAACGCTACCTGGCCTTCATGAAGCAATACCCACACTTGCTGTCAAGGCTTCCAAATACACAAATTGCCTCATACTTAGGGATTACCCCTGAGTTCTTGAGTAAAGTTCGTAAAGATCTCCTCAAAAAATAGGCGTTATCCTTAATCTACCTTAACGGTATTTCTTAAGTTACCTTATGTGTTGTTTGAACTATTAGCGACCATCTTTGTCTCGTCATCAATTAATAAAAAAAATGAACGAGATTGAAAAAACCTATGTGTTTATTCCTGGCGGATGGCACGGTGGCTGGGTTTATGACCCGATAACTGAAAGGCTGGAACAGTTAGGAAAAAAGTGTATTTCATTAACCTTACCGGGTCTTGAAACACAATCCGGGATATCAAACAGGATCATAAATTTAGATACGCATATCCAGTTCGTCATAGATGTCTTCTTAAAAGAAAACCTCACTGATGTGATCTTATGCGGGCATAGCTATGCCGGACTGGTTATCACAGGTGTTGCAGATAAAATTCCGGAAAGGATACATGCATTGGTTTATATTGATGCCTACATTCCCAAAGATGGAGATTCCTGCTGGAGTCTGACGAGTGAAGTATACCGACAACGTTTTGTAGCCGGAGCCGGCGATGATGGTTTTGCTGTAGCAGACCGGCCCGGGGTAGACAATCGAAGAAGACCACATCCGCTGGCAACATTCATGCAAAGTTTACATTTGAAAGGGGATTATGAACGAGTTCTTAACCGTACATTCATTTATCTCAGTGGTTGGGAACAGTCTCCCTTTGTCAAACAATATGAGAACTTAAAAAATTCTCCTGATTGGCATGTCGAAGCAATACATTGCGGGCACAATGTGATGAAAGAGCATCCGGATAAATTGGTTGATATTTTATACAGACTGGAAGATAAATATAGTCAGATCTTAAAAAACGACTGCTTACAATAGGACATCGCGAAAATCGGAACCAGCATCATCATTTGAAAAATCAGAAGATGGTCACCTGTATCTACAAAAGTCGGCATTATTAGCTCACAAGTGACTGCTGGTTAATTTCGGGCGAAGAAGCAGGCTTATCGTTAAAATAGGTTAGATTGATGGATTCTAAAAGTTTGCCGATCCGAAAACCATAAATGTATGGCAGCTTAATATCGTTACTGCCAGGGGTCAATAATGCTACCAGCCAACCTTCGAAATCGAAAATAGGTGCGTCACTGCAACCTTTTTTAAGTCTATACGCTACCGTGATGTTATCATTGGCAATAAAGGCTATTTTAGGAAAAATTCCGGACGGGTGTCGGCAGAATTGAAGAAATAAGTTATTGCTGATACTTGCGCGTAATCCGGTTCCCGTCAAACAGCATATATAAACCATAAGTGGCTGTAGCTATAGCCACGCCAATTCCTAAAAAGCCCAGAAAAAAGCCGGGGGCGTAACGTGGGTTGTTCATCAGCCAGATGCTGATCAGCGCACAAAGGATGGTCCACGTCGCAATATAATAGTCGATCGTGCGGTTAAATATTTTAGCCATGGGGTAAAAATGCAGGCCGATGATCAGGGCCATCGCGGGTAGTATAAATTGCTGGTAGCCCGTCATAAATAACAGACCAGCGATTACGGGTATCGCCGTAAACTCGGCACCGAAAATGATGCCATAACGTCTTAACATAGCCTTTGCCATTGCTTTATCTGCTGCCTTGGTAAACTTCGGAAACCTCCGGGCAGTAATGAACAGTTTTATCCCGTAGCAAACAAATGTGGCACTTAGGGATGCGAAGAAGACCAACACCAGGTAGTGGTCCCGGCCGGCCAGGCCTCCCTGGGCAATGCCTGTCCACATCATGGTGAATAATGCCATCAGCAGCAGACTGCCGCCGATGGACTGAAGGGTGATACGGGGGATGGTAGCTGAATTCGTTGTCATAGCTTTGGGATTTTATAATTTAAAAATTGTTTTTCATTAAAAATAATGGCGCATGTACGAAATCATACCACCTTCCTGATTATGTTCAGAAATCCTCATAGGGAAACGAATAGGGAACCAAAGGTTTCCTGGGCAATAGCTCCGGCCTGATGCTGGCCTGGTATACGAAAGACGCGACAATGATCGCAGCTTGTTTGAGATCATCCATTGCCAGGTGATCATAAGTATCCAGGTTGGTATGGTGCGTACGTGTTTCATAATCCAGCGGGTCCTGTATAAACTGGAAGCCGGGGATCCCCGCCCAGTCAAAAGCGATATGATCCGTCGAACCGGTATTCTTCATCGTTACCGTGGTGGCCCCAATATCATAAAAAGGTTTAAACCATTGCTCAAAAATCGGCTTGACTGCTGCATTATTCTGCGTATAGATCCCACGGATTTTGCCAGTTCCATTGTCCAGATTGAAGTAAGCCGAAACGCCGGCCTGCTCCGGCTTTATCTGGAGCGTAGCTCCATCCCTGAAATGATTTTTAACATAGCCATATGATCCCAATACACCTTGTTCTTCACCTCCCCATAAGGCGATACGTATGGTGCGTTTGGGTTTCAGGTGCAGCGAGTCCAGCAGCCGCATGGCCTCCATCATCACCACGCAGCCCGCCGCATTATCTGTAGCGCCGGTAGCCGCCTCCCAGGAATCAAGATGTGCACCCAACATAACTACCTGTGATTTCAGTTTGGGATCTGTGCCGGAAATCTCGGCAATCACGTTATACCCTTTAGTATCCGCTGTTGAAAATTCGCCTTTGATGTTGACCTCCAGAGAAACCCGGACCCCGGATTCGATCAGCCGCTTCATCTTTTGCGCATCCTCAATACCTATGCTGACTTCGGGAAGCGTGTTATGAGATATTAGCTTAAAGCCATCATTAGATTGCGCCATGATATGGCCGTTGGCACTAAAACTGGTGGTGTAAATTGCGCCTAATACCCCTACATCCTTTTTGATCTGGCTGATCCTTGCCAATGTTTTAAAAAGGGCAGGGAATGACCTGGTCAGCGAATCGGGTACCATAAAGGTGTCCCCCATATTGGCCAGTTCGGTATCCGAAAGCCTGCTTGTTACCGGGCCGGAGATATCTTTTTCACTCAATGGGGCGCCTGGGTTCAGGAGAAACTTCCCTTTAAGTAACGCCGCGTGTGTTTTAAGGTACACTGTGTCTCTGGACTGCTTCCGAGTCAGTATGATCACGTCACCCTTTAGCGGGCCGTCAGTATTGGCGCCCCAGGGCTCGGGGTAGCCGGCGATCAGCTGGTTGTAAGGCGCTCTCATGCTGATACTGAAATCCCGGATCTCCCATTGTTTGCCGAACTCTCCCCATGACTCCAGTCCGGCATTCGCCAGGCGCCATTTTTTCATCGTGGCGACCGCCCAGCGGCTTGCCCTTTGATAACCAGGCGAAGCGGTAAGCCGTGGTCCGGAAATATCTGTTAAATAATAGGCGATCTGCGGAATTTGCGAACTGGAAAGTTCGGCTTTTCTAATCCTGTTAAACACTGCAGTATCAACATCTTCCTGCTGAGCATATGTCTTCAGGCAGGAAAGCATGATTATGGTTGCGGTTAGTTTATAAAAAAGTGATTTCATGTTTCAAATTTTAGTGCAATAAGCTGCGGCTGCAAATTAAAAGATCCGGACAACTGAAAATTGTACCGGATTAGCGTTCCCTGATCTTTTTGGCACCGGATGTCGATCAGAGTTTCTTTACCATGCGGACGGAGCAGTAGTGATGACCCGAGTTCCCCAGTGGGTGTGTGAGATAGGTGAAGCCCGTTTGCTCATAAACGAAAATAGCCGCATTTAGCTCGGGCATGGTTTCCAGGTACATATGCGTATAACCCGCCAGCTGAGCTGACGAAAAGCAAATGGTCAATAATTTTTTCCCGATCCCTTTTCCGCGTGCACCGGCATGCAGGTAAAGTTTAACCAGTTCACAATAGCCATCAGGAAGGCCCTCGGTGGGATAAATACCGGCACCACCGATCAGTATATTGTTTTCTTCCGCTACCCAGTAACCGGAACCTTCCACCGTGAAAACCTCTGAAAGTGAATCCAGTTCTTTGTCAAAAAAAGCGGTTCCTGGTTTATTGGCGTCAAATTCGGTTAATACCTGCCTGATCAGACCAGCTATAGTTTTGTTATCACGGGGCTCAATAGGCCTGATGGTTATAGTATCCATGGTGCGCTGTATTTTCAGCAAAAATCCGGAAAAGGCACCTTCAGAAAATAGTATAGGATTAGCGTATGGCGGAGCGGTTATATACGGCGGTATTGTTTGGGCCGCATTCCGGTAACCAGGGTAAAAGTTTTAATAAAATGAGCCTGATCTGTAAATCCGCACTGGTAGGCAACCTCAGTTAAAGAATACCGGTTTGACCTGATCAGTTTTAATGCGCTGTCAACTTTGATCCGGCGGATGTAATCACCCAGCGTACAACCAAAATATTTTGAAAAGTATTTAGAAAGCGTAACCGGATGGATATCTAACAACCCGGCGAATTCCACCAGCGACCAGGGATGATTCCATTGGTCATTTAAGACCTCTATGATCTTACGCGTCCAGTCCGGATAGTTATTCCGGGTAGTAACGGGGCTTGCCGTGATCAGTTCGACACAGAGCTGTTCCACCGAAATCCTGCTGTGCTGATCCTGCCAGTAATGCTCTTTAAGAATTCTTAACAATCCCACAGTGTTTACCTTTAACCTGTCAGAGAACATCTGCTCTTCCGCCGGCATGTCCAGCGCGTGTTCTTTGAAGAAACCGCCCTCCAGTTCAATGTTAAATATCCGGGTGCCTGGCCGGTATTGCAGGTTCTGATGGGAAATGCCCGGGTAATAATAAAGGCCGTCGCCTGGCTGTTGCCATCGGGAAACACCTCCTCTGATCTCTTTGCTACCGCCGGATAAGATATGCGAATAATGCGGGTTCTGGTGATAATGCCAGTCGGAGCCAAAGCCTTCGGGGAAAACCGTTTCAGTAGTCAGGATCCCGCCAAAAGCCTGCTCCCTTATTTTAGTACCCACATAACAACCTTTTTCAAATTCAACCGGCTCTTTCATTCTTGATTCCGCAAATATATTTCAAAATTAAAACCCATAAAATTATCGCTTATTGCAGAATAAAACAATATTAACACGCCTGTTACTATACATTTCAGACATTTTGACCACCTCAGCAAAAACTATCTGTTACTCCCGTTTTTATACACCCTCATCGCAAAGACATAAGCTACGAGCATAATTCCGAACCACCAGGCGAGGGCAACCCATATGGTATGGCCTACCGGCTGGTTGGAAAGCAAGGCCCGGATGGTCTCCACGACTGGGGTTACCGGCTGATTTTCGGCAAAGGCGCGAACACCCGCCGGCATCGATCCGGTAGGCACAAACGCCGAGCTGATTAACGGCAGGAAGTGGATCGGGTAGGCAATCACACCTGCGCCATCCACCGAATTTGCAGACAATCCGGCAATCGCGGCGATCCATGTCAGGGCCAGTGTGAACAGCGCGAGTATACCGGCCACGGCAAGCCATGACAATACTCCTGCCGGTGAGCGGAAGCCCATTAAAAGCGCTATGAGAATAATGACGACAAGCGAGATCACGTTGGATAACAGCGAGGTCAGCACATGTCCCCATATCGCGGCCGAACGCGCGATCGGCATGGAATGGAAACGCTCGAATATGCCCCGTTGTTTATCTAAAAACAGCCGGTAAGACACATAGCCAACACCATTTGCAATGGCAATGAGCAATATGCCGGGCAACAGGTAATTCACATAGTTTGCTGTGCCGGTTTTTATGGCGCCGCCTAACACATAAACAAACAATAACATCATCGCTATCGGCATGATCGTAACGGTGATGATGGTGTCCAGGCTGCGAAGAATATGGCGCATGGAACGCCCGAGCATAACACTCATATCCATGAAAAAATAGTTCTTTATCTTTATTGTTTCCATTTTAATTTTCCTCCTTTTTGCCAATAATTGTAAGAAATATCTCTTCCAATGTCGGCTGTTTTTCAATGTATTCCACTTTTGCCGGTGGGAACAGCTTTTTTAACTCCGCGAGTGTGCCGCTAACGATAATCCTGCCCCCATGTAAAATGGCGATCCGATCGGCCAGCTGTTCAGCCTCGTCCAAATACTGCGTGGTCAGGAATACCGTTGTGCCGTTGCCGGCCAATTCTTTGACGATCTTCCAAACTTCCAGACGTGCCTCGGGGTCAAGTCCCGTGGTCGGCTCGTCGAGAAAAATAACCTGCGATTCTCCAACAAGGCTCATGGCGATGTCCAATCTGCGGCGCATACCGCCCGAATAGGTGGAAACCCCGCGGTCGGCGGCACCGGTCAGGCCAAAGCGGTTCAGCAGATCATCCGCCACCTGGCGCGGATTTTTGAGGTGCCGCAGCCTGGCGATCATGATCAGGTTTTCCCGCCCGGTCAATATCTCGTCTACGGCGGCAAACTGCCCGGTCAGGCTGATCGAAGCTCGTGCATGGTCGGGTTTTGATATAACATCAAATCCGTTTATGGCGGCGGTCCCGCTGTCCTGTTTGAGCAGTGTGGTGAGGATTTTCACAATCGTTGTTTTGCCCGCGCCGTTGGGGCCGAGCAGGGCGAAAATGCTGCCTGTTTTTACTTCAAAATCCACTCCAGTAAGCACAGGGACATTTTTATAGGATTTCTTTAATCCTTTTACCGAAATGGCTATTTCATTTGGTGACATATTTTTACCTCCTTATGCTGTTAACAATGTGATACCCGTTAAATCCGCTTTTCCGTTTTTCAAAAAAGCATAGCTCAAATTATCCGCTTTGCAGTCCATAAACTGGATCCGTTTTAATCTCCTGTTGTTTTTAAAGAAAGTGTTAATAAGGGTTGAATTTTGGAATGTCACCCGGGTAAATACGCAGTTTTCAAAGTAGCAGTCCTCCAATGTACCTTCGAAAACGATATCGGCCAGCTGTGAATCAATAAAGGAGCTGCGATTCCACACCGCATTTGCAATTGTATTATTCCCAAAGCCTCCGGATTTAAACACCATTCCGGTAAAATCGACGCCGGAGAAATCGCCGCCTTCGATATAGCTCCTTGAAAATTCAGTTTCTTTCAATGAACAGTTCTTAAATATATTTTTGGCTAAGTGGGAGTTCTGAAAGTGGCTGCTGCTGATATCAGAATTGGAGAAGTCACAGCTTTCCACATGATTGCTTTTTAGCAGCAATCCCGACAGATCTGCACCGACAAACAGGCATCGCTGCATATTAGAGTATATAAATTTTTCATGCAGGTTTTTCAACCCGGAAAAGTCAGTGTCCACGAGGTTCTCACGTGACATATCCCAGCTAAGCTTTTTCTTTTGCGCTCCGGATGGCAATTCCGTTGATTGTTTTGTCAAAGGCTCAATCAATATAACTTCATCATCCGCGGATGGGAAGTTTTCTGAAAAATAGTTCAGGTCAACACCCAGAATTTCCGCAAGCCGGTTAAATGTAGTAATGTCCGGACTTGATTCTCCCCGTTCCCATTTCCCAACGGCCTGTGGGCTGATAAATAGAAACCCGGCAAGTTGCGCCTGAGACATATTGAGTTTCTTTCGCGCTTCAGCAATTTTATTGCCGATCATTTTAGTATTTAACATAGTGCTATCTTTTATTTATTTTTTCGACAAGCAAAGATATACGGACTCATTTCCAGAAACCCTAAAAATGAGGACACGATTAGTTGTATTTACGCTACTTATAGTTGTTTGTTATTGAATAACCAATAGTTGTGTTTGCCGGAATTCAAATACGATCGATTGATCGACGTAACAGCGCCTTGGCGAAAAAGCATTGTGTGTACATTATGCCCGTTTCACCCAGCGAGCTAAGGGCATCGTTCACTTCCGAAGCATACCAAGCTTTGGTATCAATTATTATCAGTTTTTATCCGCTAACAGCAATTGTAGATTGGTAACCGTACAATCTATTAAATTCCCCGTTCGGTAAATAATATTTCTTTTCCAGGAAAAATTGCTGGCGGATGATTACTATTGATCTTCTCTGTTTTTGTTTCCATCATCTTAGCCTTTAAAGGCTATAATCTAAAGATAATCTACTTTCCATAGCTGTTTAATTTTGATGTGCTCTTTCAAAATAAGGGACTTTAGTAGATTTTATTTTGTATTACCCTTGGGCTCATGCTGCTTTAAGTTTTAAAGGATATGGCCGGCCTGTATTACGGTTCACTGGGACACCGCGCCGGACTTTTATTTCGATTCGGTGAGCCAGATCCGGATGGACCGCTGGTCAAAAGGCAGGGTCATCTTGCTGGGTGACGCGGCCTTTTGTGCCTCCCCGATGTCAGGCATGGGCACCAGCATGGTCGTCATCGGGGCCTATATTTTGGCAGGGGAATTGAAACAGGCAAATGGCAATCATGCCATCGCTTTTCCTAAATACGAAACAGCCATGCGCCCGTTGGTTTCCGCCTGCCAGAAGCTGGCCTAAGGAGCCGAATGGTTTGTGCCGCAAACCCGGTTCAAACTTTGGATGAGCCAGCAGATCTGGAAGCTATTGCCGTATACGCCCTGGAAAAATATGATGATCGAAATGCCGCTGAAAGCAGCCAATTCCATCAGCTTGCCGGAATACGCCAGTTAGCCATCGTCTTTTCCAAAGCTACCTGCTGCGCTGCCGGTACCGAAGACCCTTCTACCCGGAGTACGGTGACGTCGGTCATCCCCAGAAACTTCAGAATATGCCTTAAATAAGGCTCTACAAAGTCAAAAGCTTTCATTTCGCCCCCGGAGTAAACCCCTTTCGAACTGATGGCCAGGTAGACTTTTTTATGATGGACCAGTCCTTCAGGTCCGTGTTCGCCAAACCGGATGGTGCGGCCGCCGCGGACAATTTGATCGATCCAGGCTTTTAAAGTGGAATGGATATGGAAATTATAAACCGGGACGCTGATCACGATAATATCGGTCTCCATGATTTCGCTGATGGCTTCCTCCGATGGCCGGATGTCGGTGGTCTGTCCGGCGGTCCGGTTTTCCGGGCGCTTAAAGAAGGGATCCAGATGGGCCTGATCTAAATGCGCGAAGGGCAGTTGGGTGAGGTCGTGTACTTTTACCGTACGATCGGGCGTTGCTGTTTGTAGTTTTTCAATAATGGCCCGGCCTAATCGGGTACTGAAGGAGGCTTCGCCGCGCGGGCTGGAAATAATGTGCAGAATGTTTTTCATAAGTTATCTTTTAAGGTGGTTATTTCGGTTAATTCCAGGGGCAGCAGCTTCTTGGTTTTCAGGCAGGTCAGCCCCACGATCACCAGGCTGAGCCCGCCGCCGAACAAGACGGCAGGAAATCCCGGTAGGCTAAAGCGGTGAAACCTGCCCTCATGACCAGAAACCTTTAACCCTGATCTGCCTGGGTAAATAGCCCAGCGTTTTCAGTAAAGTGCGCAGCTGACTGACCAGCGTGTCGTTACCCGCCAGGTAAAAACTGGTATGTTCCGCGCAATAGCCTTGTGCCCCGACCCAATCCGACAACGCTCCGCGGCTGCCGACGGCCTGCAGGCCGGAACCGAAATAGGCACGCAGCAAACCATGGTGTTTCACTTCGGATAGCAGCACCGCAGCGCAGAAACGGCTGCTCAGTAAGGTCATTTGCTGCAGGGCCAGGAGGTGACCAAGGCTGCTCTCATCGCCCAAACCCACCACCAAATGCGTGGGGTCGGGCGCCTGACGGGTCGTGTCGGTCTTGAAGTACTGAATGGTATCGTTTCGTTCCAATCCCCTGGCCCACCTGCTTCCCGGCCCTTCGTGGGCAACATCCACCAAAATGCTGCAAGTATGCGTTTCGGCGTCCCAACCAAACGGAGTGTAATCCCGGTAGCAAAGATCGGCTACCCGCAGCTTGATATAAGGCACTTCGTTCCAGGCCTGCATATCGGCAAAGGGCAGGTGCAGGTCGACCTCGATGAGGGTCGCCGGCTCCCAGGGCCGCACGTCGAGGACACGGCCGGTCTTCAGTAGTTGCGGTTCAATGAACCTGCCGGCCTTTTTCTTAATATGATGTAAAATGGATGTTTCCATGTGGTCTGTTTTTAACAGTACAAAGAAACCCGCTTTTTAAGCGCGATAAAATAGCGACTTCGGGGTAATGATAGGACTATTTGCGGTATTGCTCCCGGAAAGCGATAGCAGAGCCACCCGTTACTTTACGAAAGAAACGGGAAAAATAAGAATGATCGGCATAACCCAGCGTGTGGGCGATCTCCTTTACATTGAGCTGACTATAATATAATAAGCGTTTAGCCTCCATCATTACTTCCTGCTGTATCCAGTAGCTCACCGGGAACCCTGTTGTTTTTTTAAGGGCTTCGTTCAGGTACGATTCCGACACGTTGAGTTTGGCCGCATAGACAGCCGGGCTTTTTACCGTCCGCACTTCCGCCACCAGCAGGTTTTTGAACCGGCTGGTCAATTCTGCGGGCCGCGATACTTTTAAACTGGCACCCGAAAGCCCATGGTAAGAGCCTGCCGCTATGGCCAGGAACGATTGCAGTAAAGCATGGATCACCGGTACATAAAACGGGTCGGTATCGTCCCCATCGCATTTTTTATGTAGCAATGCCAATAGATGATGGTATTGCTGCAGCTCGTCTGCGGTAAGCATACAAGGTTGCTGCAACTGCAGCCTGCTTTCAAAAACTTTGCGGCATTCCGGCGGTATCAGCGCCGTATCAACCGCAATGAACCAGCCTTCGGCTGCCTCGTTGCGGATACGGTGATGTACCTGCGTGGGCAGGATATAATAGAGCATACTTCCTGATAACACGATCTCATGGAAATCGATCATCAGTGAACCAGAACCGTTCTCCAGCACAAAAAAGATATAATGGTCATCCCGGTGAGCGCCCAGCGTTTCGGCTTTATCGGCCGACGGATCACCTTTTTTAAAGTACTGGAGCTGTAACCCCAGGCTGGTTCTGTCCTGTAATAAATGTACCGGAATGTCCTTCATCATCCAAAAGTAGTCAATTTGCGTTTACCTGCTCAGCTGCATTGCACAACCATCCTTTTGCCATCACCGCCTGCCCGTTCCCAGGCCGTTGCAATAGCCGATAAGGGTACTACCTCGGTATCGATAATCAGTTTACCTTCAACCGCCAGCCGGAATATTGCCGGAACTATTTCCGTAAAAAGGGAGGCCATCCCATCCTTACTCATACTACCACCGCCCGAGCCGTAAAGTTCCAGACCGGTGCTCTGTAATACCGCTCCCGGCAATTGTATCGTCGATCCTGCCATTTCGCCGATATGGATATAACGGGTGACTTAGTAACTAGGACATCGAAGTGGTCGCCTCCAGCCAAACTCCTCCAGCCAAACACCTTCTGATGTAACGTCATTTTCGCTAAATGTCTAACATTATCTTCGCAAACGGACAGCTGTAAATAACATCTTTTGATGTCGCTTTTTTACATTTACTGTCATTATTCACAGGTCATTATACACTTTATTCAAATATGGTCATACACTTTGTTTCTTATTGATCACGCATTTATTATTTTGTGCGGTCTTGTCAGTAGATCATGAAAAACTATTCCATTCCTTTTAGCACTAATGGCCCCTATCCTGTTCGTGAAGGCAACCGGCTGTTGCCACTAATCGACGGCGAACCCGCATTCCGCCGGATATGTGAAGCCATCGAAGCGGCCGAAAACAGTGTCTGGGTTACGATCACTTTTCTGTGGGCCAGCTTTGAAATGCCGGATGGACGCGGCAGTGTCTTTGACGTTTTAGACCTGGCAGCCGTCCGGGGTGTTGATGTGCGGCTCATCTGCTGGCGGCCGGATGACGAGACATCCTGGCTACGGGATAACGCGTTCTGGGGAGCAGCGGAACATTTTGAGTTGTTGAACGGACGGCTGTCCGGTGTCAAGATCCGCTGGGACCGTGCGCAGCCCGGCTTTTGCCAGCACCAGAAAAGCTGGCTTGTGGATGGAACTGCCTTTGTCGGCGGTATCAACCTTAACCCGCATTCCGTCGTAATGCCCGGCCATTTGGGTGCAGGGCAAAATCATGATGTTTACGTTGAAATTCAGGGCCCTGCGGTGATCGACGTTCAGCACAATTTTGTACAACGCTGGAATGGAGCGAGTGAACGCCTGGAACGGGACGGCTGCTGGGGAAAGGGAAGCGAAACCGACCTCAGCTTCCCTGATCGCGTTCCGGGAGCATGCGGCCAGGTGACCATACAGCTGCAACGAACAATGCCGGGCGGCGAGCGCGCTAATTTTGAGCAGTACGTGGCGGCGATCAATGCCGCGGGCAGAACGGTCTATATGGAAAACCAGCACGTGGACGTGCCGGAGATCATCGATAGCCTGCATCGGGCGCTTCAGCGTGGTGTCACCATCGTATTACTGATGCCTGCCGCACCTAACAATGCCCTCAGGCCGCTGCGGAAATTCGGCAACTTTATATTAGCCGGCATCGCCGGTCTGTCAGCCGACGGCAGGCGTCAGCCGGTCCATGTACACGCTAAGGTGATGCTGATTGACGATGAGTGGGGTACGGCCGGTTCGTGTAATTTACATCATTTCTCGCTATTCGGGAACAGTGAACTGAATGCTGCCTTCTACGATCCTGCTACCGTCAGGGCTTTTCGTTCGAACTTGTTCCTGGAACACCTTGGTCTGGATACTTCAGATATGGATGACAGGACTGCGCTGCAACTATTCCGCAGGATCGCGAAGGAAAACCGCGTCCGGTCTGACGTCCATGATTACCAATGGCAGGGCATTGCTTATGAGCAGCATTAAATCATTTCATGCTGATCAAAGCCACTTAGAGACAAATACCAACGCAAGTTTTTCTAACTATCAGGATGATTATCTATGAATAAAGTGTATGATGACCTGTGAATAATTACATTTACTGTAAATCATATAAGGTAAGTTTACAATTTTCACACAAGAAGAGTTTACGAAAAAATAGTCAGTACGGGTCTTACTACTCAAAAGCAATTTTGCGATACCTATTTCTAACTATTTCCTGTTATTAAAGCTTACGAGGAAATCAAGTCGGGTAATCAGGTTATGAAGATATCAACGGCCAGTATTCATTGCTGGAAATAACTTAATGATATGCGGTGGGGCTTGACGCCGGGTCAATTGATATATGGATATCCTATGCAGACGTTGCTTATCGGTTAGGCCAAGGCCACATCCATTCATTTTGCATTAGCCTGGTCCCTACCGGAATACGGTTTCTTTTTTTAAGATTAAAGTAAAATAAATGCGTTCCGTATCTCACCCCCGGAACGCACCACATCGTGTTCAACTAAATCCCAGATCATGTATCTAAGTTCTTTGGAGCATCATTCCGATCGAAGGCTTTTCACCGGGTTGGTCAATGCCGCCTTGATGCTGTGATAACTAACGGTGAGTAGCGTAATGAAGATAGCACCTGCTCCTGTCAGCGCAAATACCCACCAGGACAGTCCTGTACGATAGGTATAATGCTGCAGCCACTGGTGCATGAAATACCAGGAAACAGGAACGGCGATGAGCAATGCGATACCCACAAGGATAACAAAATCCTTGGACAATGAACCCCAGATGCTCATCACCGATGCACCCAGCACTTTTCGTATCCCGATCTCTTTGATACGCTGTTCTGCTACAAAAGATGCCACACCGAATAATCCAAGGCAGGATATGAAGATAGCGAGTACGGCGAACACGGAGGCCAGCTTTCCGGTACGTTCTTCCGCTATGAACTTTTGCGCATATTCACTATCCGCGAACTTGTAATTAAACGGAGCATCCGGTGCGAATTTTTTAAAGACCGCTTCGATCCTGGCTAATGCTCCGGAGGCAGGCATACCGGAATTAAGTTTTAAATTGACCACATTGAATGACCGCTCCCGGGCATCCATTAAAAACACCACTGGCGTAATGGGGTCAAAAGGTGAGGTCATCACCATGTCTTTGACGACACCCAATACTTTCCAGTCTTTTCCGTGCCATTTAATGGTTTCGTTCAATGGTTCTTTCAATCCCATCTGTTTGATGGCCGCTTCATTGAATAAAAAGCCTGATGAATCGCTCAGAAACCGCCTGGAAAAACTCCGGCCTTCTTTCATTTTCCAGCCCACCACGCTGCCGAAATCAGGGTCGACCAGCACCGTGCCGAATACCTCCTGGCGGTTAGGGTCTTTACCTTTCCAGCTCAGGTTATCTGCCGATGACCAGACGCCGGTTGCGGGATTGGAGGATGCCGATACGCCGGATACCGCGCCGGTCCTTAACAGTTCCTCACGGAAAGCGCTGTATCCCTTTATAGCGTTATAGGGGATAGATAACAGGTTGTCCCGGGTATAACCAACCGGCCTGTCCTTTGCAAATTCAATTTGCTTGAAAACTACGATAGTCCCGATGATTATGGTAACTGAAACAGCGAATTGAATGACCACCAATATTTTACGGGGTATGGCAGCCGCAGGGCCTGCTTTGAACGTGCCCTTTAATACTTTCACCGCATTAAAGGATGACAAATAGATCGCCGGGTAACTGCCTGCGACCAGCGCGGTGAAAAGGCAAAAACACAAGCATATCAGCCAGACGAGCGGGTCAGTCCAGATCAGGTGCAGTTGCTTGCCCGAGACATCGTTAAAAAACGGCAAAGCCAGCCAGGCCAGCAGTACAGCGATCAGGAATGACACAGCAACGATCAAAAAGGATTCACTGAGGAATTGGGCAACCAACTGACCGCGCAATGAGCCGATAGCTTTGCGTATCCCCACTTCTTTGGCGCGTTTTTCACTCCGGGCCGTGCTCAGGTTCATAAAGTTGATGCAGGCCAGCAAAAGCACGAACAGGCCGATGATGCCGAAAAGCCATACGAACTGTAGCCGCCCTGCAATGGCAACGCCGTTTTTGAATTCATATAGGTGCCATTCGCGCATCGGGAATAGGAAGAGGGCGGGCCTGGCGGCATCTTTCGAATGCGCATACAGGATATTTTGAATTTTACTTGAAACCTGGTGCAGGTCGCTACCCTGATTTAGCAAGGCATATACCTGGAATGAACTGTCATACCAGTTATGCATATCTCCGCCATTTTGATACAGCAGACCTACAGGTGCTATAAAATTCACGTTGCTGAACTGCGTATTCTGGGGCAGGTCCCGGTATACCCCGGTTACCTGCACCAGGTAAGCATCGTTAAGCTTGATCGTTTTATTGATCGGGTCGGCCCCGCCAAATATGGCCCGGGCCATTGATTCGTTGATCAATACTGTTCCGGGTGTTTTAAAGGACGTTTCCGATCCTCTGATCATATTCAGGGTGATAATATCTGTCATGGCAGGTTCAGCATAACAGCCGGTCCTGGAAAAAGCATGGTTGTTATAGCTGATGTTCTGCTCGGTAGTAACGGTCGAGGCCACTTGCTTAAAGTCGCTGCCGTATTGATCCCGGAGTTCCGCTGATAATGGCAAAGGCAGCGAGGACTGCGTGAACTGGCCACCTCCGGCATTGACATTGGCTAAAACCTGTACAATGCGGTCATAATTCATATTGGACTTATCGTAGGAGACTTCGTCCCATATCCATAAACCGATCAGCATAGCCACAGCCATACCAACGGCAAGGCCGGCAATATTGATGAACGAAGAGGCTTTGTTCCTGGTCGTATTTCGCCAGGCGATCTTTAAATAATTCTTAAACATATGATTGCGGTTTATCCGGTTCGAAATTAACGCTGCGGGCCGGTAACCATATGTCAAATTATAAGATGGTAGTTGTTTTTTGTATGCTGCAGGCGTTTTCCCCGTCAGCTGTTTGAATGCGCGGTGAAAAGTGCTGGGCGAGTTAAAACCGGAATCATAAGCTATACCCTGCAAGGTGAGGTGATCAAAAGCCGGGTCCTGCATCTTGCGGGCTACATCGGCTACGCGGTACTCATTGACAAAGTCATTGAAGCTTTTTTTAAGCACGGTATTGATGATCGCGGACAATTCGTGGGTCGTCAGCCCAAGCTTTTCGGCCAGTGTGGTCAAACTGAGTTCCGGGTCTTTGTAATAAGCACCATTCTTCACCATTTGTTTAAGCCAGCTGGCTTTATGCTTAAATTCATCCGGAGATGGTAGTTTCAAAAAATAGGGTTCATCTGCTGGCGAGTTCATTTCGGGCTTTAAGATCACCATTCCGGCCGTTCCTATCGCCGGGGCTGCCAAAAGGAGCCATAAAGGGTAAAATAACAGGTGTGATTGACTATTGTGGTATAAACATGCGATGATAGAAAGCGTTATCCACCATAGCCATAAAAAGGCGAAACCTGTCACCAAATTATTCAGCCACCGCAATTTCAGCCGGTAACGGTCGCCGCCTTTAAATTTCAACGCCAGGGAAAAGTCTTTGATCAGCTTGTGAGCGGCATACCAATAGCCGCAAACCGAAATAAATACCAGGGATGGGAACACCGTGTTCAGTCCCGGAAAGCGTGGCGTATAGAAAATACCAACGCCGGCTTCTACCAGCAAAGGGCAGAAATGCAACAGGTCGCGGGAACGAAATTTATAGTCTGGCTTTGTTATGCTCCATACATAAAAATAGAGGAGCGGGCCTAAGGCCAGCGAGAATTGCGGTACTTCCAGACGAATATCAGTGTTCAAAGCCCGGATCATCTCACTAACGGTAATCATAAGGATCAGGCCAAGTATCCTGTTTGCAGCCTTGTTGCCCTTTGGGGTAAGTAACAACATCAGGCCGAACGCGAGCCCGACAGATATCGTTCCCAGGAAAGCCAGGTCATAAAGATTGATATGGAAGGTATGCGATTTCAAGGTGTTTACTCAAATCAATCATTGTTCCAAAATTATAAAAAATTGATAAACAGTTACATATATAATCTTGATTGAATCGACTGTAACAGATACGAACATGGGTATGTGCGGTTTTGGATTATAAAATCTTGTTGTGTGAGAAGTGTACCGCACCGAATCAAAAATTCCATGCACTTTTTACCGCCGATTATTCTGAAGATACCAATGCATTGCCACAAACAGATTTTGCAGGCTTATCAAAATCTTTAGCACCGGACGCGCCTGCTTTATATGATGCAAACGGCAATTTGAATTGGGAAAATGGAACATGACAAAATCCATTGGCTAATACTTTCAATAAAAGCAACTGCTATTAGTGATAATATCAGAAGCAACAGGGTGCTCAGTTATACTATTATAAAAAGCTTAAATATTCAAAGCAAAAACGCCTTACCATAACCATGAGGTGTTTTTATGCACGAGAGCGTGCTTAAACTTCTGTCACTGCGCCGGTCAATTTCTGCTCGTTCAGATCGCGGTGCATGCTACCCCAGTCTGCCATCGCGTTGAGCATGGGCTGCATCGTATGGCCCAATTCGGTAATTTCATATTCTACCCGTGGTGGTACTTCTGCATAGACAATCCGGCGTACGATGCCATCCTGCTCCAGTTCACGCAACTGGGCGACCAGCATCCTTTCGGAAATGCCTTCAATGGACTTTTTTAGTTCATTATAACGCATTGTCCCATAGACCAGGCGGCACAAAATGGCAGGTTTCCATCTGCCACCAATTACGCGTAAGGCTACTGCCATGCCACAGGTATCAATGATGTGTTTTTCATTCAAAGCGTTGGTGGAATTCTCTTTTCTCATTGCTTACTTTTTTGTTAGTACCTAACAATTTGTTGCTTGCTTGCAAAGATACAAAGCTGGCTGTAGGTTTGTATGATAATCTGAAACACAAATAAAAATCAAGATGAAAAAACTAGCAAATAAAACAGCTCTGGTAACCGGTGGCAGCCGTGGCATCGGTGCCGCGATCGTACGCCGTTTAGCTGCCGAAGGCGCAAACGTAGCGTTTACCTATGCCCGCTCTGCCGAAAAAGCTGAGGCTTTAGCCGCAGAGGTCAACGCAGCCGGCGGCGGCCGTGCTATCGCCATTGCAGCTGACAGCGCCCAGGCAGCTGATATTATAGGCGCCGTGAACAAAACCGTCACCGGGTTCGGTGGCCTTGATATTCTGGTGAACAATGCCGGGATCTACATTGGTAAAGATTTTCAGGAGCACACGATCGAAGAATATGACCAGGTGATGTCGGTGAATGTAAAGGCGGTATACGTAGCCGCGTTGGAAGCCGTGAAACACCTCCAGCCAGGCGGACGCATCATCACGATCGGCAGCAATATGGGTGACAATGCCATCGGGCCGCAAACCACCTTATATACCATGAGCAAATCAGCGCTGCAAGGCTTTACGCGCGGACTCGCCCGCGACCTGGGTCCGAAGGGGATCGCGGTAACACTAGTACAACCCGGCCCGACGGACACGGATATGAACCCGGCTGATACCCCTTTCGCTGACTTTGCGCGCAGCCGGATGGCACTTGCCAATTATGGCACAGTTGAGGATATTGCCGGTCTGGTCGCATTTCTCGCCAGTCAGGAAGGCCGGCAGATCACCGGATCATGGGTAACCATCGATGGAGGGATGAACGCCTGATCAGCAAAACTGACTGATCTCAAACAACAAAAAGCCGCCTCAAACTAACTGATGAGACGGCTTTTTGTTAGTTACTGAACCCGTTACCCACGTCGATGGAAACCGCATGGCTGATGGCATCATTGTAACCGCTGTTCTGCGGAAAACACCAGGACTTTCAGGCCAGGCTGCACTTGCCTGGCCGCTGCGATCAGCGCCTCTCCCCCACTGATCTTTTGCTGGTTACCGTCATCTTCAAAAGAAAGATCGGTGCGGTGGAGTTTTATACGACAGATGGATTTCACCCGGTTAATACAAAAAGAAGGCTGAAGCCAATGACTGAACTTATCCTGAATAAATATGCAAGGGGTAATGCTGTTTTGCGGGCCGGGAATAATTAGGATTTAATGATTTTGAATTGATGTCAATGTATAATACACGGATATCACCCCGCCCATAGAGAAGCTGCCAAGACGGCACCCCTGGTCTCCAGTTCGTCGAGCACCGCTTTGATGTCCGCAGCAAAAACCTCGTAATTGTAGCTACCATAAGGTTTATCGGACCTGTCGAAGCCACGCAGCGTGATGCCGATCACACGGATGCCGCGCTCCACAAAATACTGGTACTGGTAGTCATCCATGGCGTTGTTCAGCGGCAAGCTATGGATCAAAACAAGTGGTTTGCCACCCCGATGTCGGTCACATACAGGTTCACATTCTCCGCCACAGTAATGAATTCTTTTCCTGCTGCCAAAGTTTTGTTGTTTGTGTTAGCTTGATCTTTCATAAATTTCAGATATAGGGTTAAGTTTTAAATTGATTAGGGTGAATCACATCGTACTTTCCGATACGCGCAGATCATTAATGTCCAGCAAATGTTCCGCTTTTCGTATCGCTTCGTCCGTGAACGTTCTTTCGTTCTTCATTTTGAATAATTCTTTGCGCTGATGGTCATGGATATCGGCCATAACCTGCTGGAATTCTTCCCGTTCAGAGGCCCTGTTAGTGCATACCTCAACCGAGTTCAGGTATTGCTGGTGCCCCTCTATCTCATGTTTAAGCTTTTCGGCATAAGCCTTTTCCGGCTTTGGTCTCATCTGTGAAAAGCTGCACCTCGCCGTAAGCAAGGCCTTTAAAAACT
Source organism: Mucilaginibacter sp. P4_E8 (assembly GCF_056401495.1). Lineage (NCBI taxonomy): Bacteria > Pseudomonadati > Bacteroidota > Sphingobacteriia > Sphingobacteriales > Sphingobacteriaceae > Mucilaginibacter > Mucilaginibacter sp. P4_E8. The sequence continues at coordinate 43,102 of NZ_JBFUJG010000012.1, read as the reverse complement.
ACTGTTGTGCTTTCCATTATGCTGTAGTTTCGTTTTCGGCAACTTCATTCTGAATGGTCAATGCGCCGGAGGGGCATTGGGCGACTTGACCGATCAGTTCCTTGGTCGTCGCATTTTGCGGTCGTATCCAGGGGCGGGCCTTAGGGTCATAGACCTGAGGCAGTGTCCTGACACAGACGCCGGAATGAATACATGCTTTCGGGTTCCAGAGGATCGTTATTTCTCCGTTTGGATATTTGAGTGTTTCCATAGCGTGCTTTTTATAGATCAATGTTGAAACTTATAAAAAGGCACAGATAGCGACCGTGTGTCGCCTTCCGTGACAATTGATATAAGTTGACACGCAAATCTCTGCAACCGGGCTAAAAAAGAAAGATGATATTTATCGCAAAAAGTAGTAGATAAAAGTCTACTTTCTGATCTGACAAAAAAGAAAAAAAGCAGTTATTTCAGGTTATGCTGACGTTTGACACGGCTTAGCGTATCCTTATTGATGCCGAGATAGGATGCGATAATATGCTGCGGAAAACGTTCAATAAGTTCAGGATAGCATTCTACAAGATCGGTATAACGCTTATCTGCCAGAGAACTTATAGCAGAGGTAAGACGACGGTTGTTGGCCATTATATTGCGCTCGTCGAGCTTAAGCCTCATTTCTCGATATGCAGGTACTTTTTCCTGCAACTCATTAACACCTTCCTTGGTAATATAAAGCAGTTCGCAATGCTCCCAGGCATCGATATGGTACCGGCTTGGCGTGAGATCCACAAAACTTTCGCGGTCACCCATCCACCAGTCTTCAACTCCCAGCCGTACGATGTGTTCAATGCCCCTGTCATCCACCGAATACATGCGCATAGCACCTTTCACGATAAATGCAAAATATTTACACTGGTCCCCGGCCTGTAACAGAAACTGTCTCTTCCTTAATCTATGTGGAATAAATGTCCGTTTGATTAATGCCTTTTCCTCGTCTGAAAGTGGATCTGAACTGAATTTCTTCAAATAGTGAAAAAAAGCATTGTGCATATAAGCTCTCGTGTCTTTTTAATATTATTGATGGTGGTACAAATATAAGATAAAACGCACATTCTTACCAACAGGCGAGCTACAGGCCCGATTTAACTAACTGATAGTTTGTTTTATATCAAATTAAATACCTCTGCCTTTCGAAGTTTTTCTAAAGATTTCATAGACAATTATCTACGTTATTTTGCTACAAACATCATCTTTCAGTTCTGTCAGGATCTTGAAATTTGCTTTATCAACATCTACAATAATTATCATGATATCTGTTCCAGGCTTTTCTTTGGTAATCTGCGTTACACGCCTTCTTTTGTCCCTTCCAAATTGCCAACCGAAAGGGGGTTGGACGAAAGACATTTGGAACAACCAAGAGTGTTTGCGAACCATTGTCTCTTACGCGCATCGCAATTTTTCAATTATTTATTAATTATACAACTATCAAACAATGTCAAAAAATGTAAAAACAGGCCTTGAGGCCCTCCTTCGTCCGGAAGACAGTATCGTCGTACTAATCGATCACCAGCCGTTCCAGTTCACGAACCTGAACAGCCATGATCCGCAGGCGATCATCAATGCTGCCGCCGGACTTTCTAAAGCGGCGAAATTATTCAACGTACCAACCATTCTTACCACAGTTATCGAAGAACGCGGAGGATTACTCCTCAAACAGATCCAGGATGTATTCCCGGAGCAAAAGCCCATTAACCGTACCTTTATCAACACCTGGCAGGACCCGAACGTTACCGATGTAGTAGCCAAAACCGGCCACAAGCAACTGATCATAGCGGGTCTCTACACGGAGATCTGTGTGGCTATGCCGGCGATCCAGGCTGCAGGGGAAGGTTATGATGTATTTGTTGTAACAGATGCCTGCGGAGCGGTTTCAGTGGAAGCTCATGATATGGCCGTACGTCGTATGGAGGCACATGGTATTACGCCGATCAACTGGATAGCCGTAGTTTCTGAGTGGCAGCGTGACCATGCCCGCACAGAAACGGGACTTGGATTTGCTAATATTCTTGTAGAACATGGCGGCGCCAGCGGTGTAGCATTTCTTTGGGAACAACAGTTATTGAATACGCCAGTACCGGCACAATAACCGAAGCCTCTGACAAGTCAACATCCTGACCGATCTCAGGATGTTGCTTTTGTTTATCCTGTCACCACGATATCTGGTGGAATTTCGTATCGAGCCGCAAGGAAAGGATCGAACAGGCAAAAGAAGACCGGATGCAGGAACGGATCCTGTTACCGCCAAAGGATAACGAGGCATTGCCCGCGAACCATTCAAGACCCGCGGGAGGACCGCCGCCGAATACCCTGTCCTGAGCCATCAATAAAGTATCAGCCTTATAAAAGGGCCGTATAGATCCAACGGTAAAAAACGGACACGGAATTCATTAATTAAAAGATCAAAAGAGATAATATGGAAATAGGTATAGACAGTTTCGCCTCGGCAATGTATAGCAGCAATGAACTGAACAGTGTTGGACAAAAATAGGCCGCGAACGCGGCTGGCCGCCTGTTACGAAAAGCCAGTTCGATGATCTGGTATCGGAAAAAGGTGTCCTTGTCGTTGGCGGGCCAGAAACGGTCGCTGAAAAGATATTGCGTCACAGCGAAGCCCTTGGGGGAATAGACCGGAGCCAATTTATTTTGGAAACAGCAAGGAAGTTCGAGCCAGGGCTATGTCTAACACCAAAGATGGCAGACATTATAATTTACAGGCCAAAATATCCTGAAAAATTTCTATTTAATTGATATATATCTTATTACGTTGAGATAATAAGTTAAAAGTTCCTGATTATTCAAATCAATTTCGCCATGCCAGTGACTTTTTCTCAAAACCTTTTCCATTTCCGGAATGTGACTCCATTTGTTGATTGGAAAAGCTTTGCCATGAGGTTCGTTCTTATAATAATTATCATATATTTCCTTCACTTTTTTGAACACATCTCCTCGCAGGCTTAGCTGACTACAATGCCAACATGTTGTCAGGGATCCCGGAGCTCGTTGTCCCGGCACCGAATTGGCGGCAGATCAGCGCTTTGGAAAATCCGGACTGGCTTTCACTTCGTCGATCTGTTGGGTGTGCCGGTTGCTGTGCGCGGCTATCAGGAGGATAAACTGATAGCTGTCATAAGTCCCCACAGGTAATACCACCACATGGTTGCGCAGGTCGACCTTTGTATTTTTAACCAGGGTGATCAGTTTCTCACGGCCGGCTTTGAAGGCGGCCAAAGCTTCGGGCACGGTCTGGTAAGGTGAATTGGCCGGTTCCAGCGCCGTAAAGGTTTTGGATTTATGAGTACGGTCTTCCACGGCCTTGACCAGGTCATCATCGCTGAACTTTAGCTCCGCTCTTTTTTCGGGGTTAGCCGGTTGGGATAACGCCGGTTCCGCCATCGCCCAAAGTTCCTTTTCGGCCGCGGCGATATGTTTGATACATTCGGTCACACTCCATTTATCTGCCGCTGGTCTAAAGTTCAGTTGTGCTTCGCTTAAACCTTTCGCGGCAGCAAAAACACCGGCTTCAGTCTGTTGTAATAATTCAATCGCTTTTGTGCGTTTTTGCGGTGTAAGCTGTTGTGCCCGGCCCTGATATATTGTCAAACTTAAAATTGCGCAGATTAGGATACTTTTCATTTTAAAATAAAGGGGTTAAAGTTTGAGATGTGTTGATGGCTGCAAGGGTTTGCTCCAGGTGCCGGTAAGCCGAGCGGTAAATCAGAACCGCCGTGCTGATCCTTTTCACACCGGCATTTCCCAAAGCTTCAACCGAAGCGAGGTTGGGATTACCCACGATATTAACCGGTAAGGAAACCGTTGAAGTGATCGTTTTTATTATCGACGGATCGCCGACGCCGGTAACAAAAAGCCCGTCCGCGCCAGCCTCCTGGTAAAGTTTCGCCCTGCGGATAACGGTTTCCATAGGTTCCGGCAGTTTTTGTAGAAAAGCATCGGTGCGGGCATTAATAAAAAGCTGCTGACCGGTTTTCACCAGGTAATTTTTTATACTTTCTAATTTCCTTAAATAAACCGCCTCTCCTTCGGCATCTTCTATGTTGACCCCTGCAATTCCGGTATCGAGCAGTTGCTGGATATGGTCGTTGATAACCGCCAGGTCATGGCTGTAACCTCTTTCAAAGTCTACGGACAGCGGTATATTTATAGCAGATTTTATTCGTTGAATGACATAAAGCAACTCTGTAAAAGGAATCTGTTCGCCATCGGCATAGCCAAGGGAATCAGCGATGGCGCCGCTTGAAGTGGCGACAGCAGGAAAGCCGCCAGCTTCAATCAGTTTAGCACTTTTAGCGTTCCATGCGTTCGCTAATAAGAACGGCGCAGGCTGATGATGCAGTTCGTAAAACGTTTCGTAATGATCCATGATCAAAGCTACCGCAATTGTCAAGCGTTGATAGGGTGTAATTTAGACATCTTGACGGGTTGATATGGACAATAAATACATTTATCTTTAGTCTATGAAACATTTGACTATCCTGGTGCCCGATGGAGAGAATAACCTCAGCAGTATTGTCGGCGCCTATAAAATATTCAGCCGGGCCAATGCTTACCGCAAGGAGGTGTTTAAGATCGAACTGGTCGGCGTTTCCAAAACGGTGGACTTTCATGGCGGTCTGTTCAGCGCGCGCCCGCATAAACAAATCTCGGAGATCAAAAGAACCGACCTGGTTATCATTCCTTCACTCAACCATAACTATCACCAAAGCACGGCCGTAAACACTGAACTTGTCGACTGGATAAGCAAGCAATACCGCGAAGGCGCAGCACTGGCCAGCATCTGTACCGGCGCTTTTTTGTTAGCGGAAGCAGGTTTACTGGATGGCAAAAGCTGTTCGACCCATTGGTCGGCGGAAGAAGATTTCCGGAAACGCTACCCAAAGGTCAACCTGCAAACCGACAAACTCATCACGGATGAACAGGGCATTTACACCAACGGGGGTGCCTATTCCTTTTTAAACCTTGTCCTTTATCTGGTGGAGAAATATTACGACCGGGAAACGGCGATCTATTGCGCCAAGGTGTTCCAGATAGAGATCGACCGGCACAACCAGTCGGATTTTATCATCTTCCAGGGTCAAAAAGCACACAGTGATGAGCTGATCAAAAAAGCGCAGGACTATATTGAGCACCGCCTCGATGAAAAGATCGCTACCGAAGACCTGGCCGCCAGTCTGGCTATCGGCCGGCGAAACTTTGACCGCCGCTTTATCAAAGCGACCGGCAATACCCCAACCGAATACGCCCAGCGCGTAAAGATCGAAGCGGCCAAAAAGGCTTTTGAAAACAGCCGCAAATCCATCAATGAGGTGATGTACGAAGTCGGCTATTCTGATCAAAAAGCATTCCGGGAAGTATTCCGGAAGATCACCGGGCTCTCACCGCTTGAATACCGTAACCGCTATAATAAAGATGCCGCTTAAATACTTTAGCCATCACAAAAATGACGGTTACCGGTTGCCTGTTTGCGATTAGACAAACGAACTAAAGCGGCTGCGCCAGGCCGACCTGAAGAGGGCTCTGGGTAAAGTTAATGAACTGGCTGGGCTACCCGCGGTTTGTCGCACAGGGCGGCGACTTCGGTGCGATCGTTTCCATGCGTATCGCTTTGAATTACCCAGATAGTTTGATCGGCCTGCATTTGAATTATATCCCGTTCAATTACCGGCCCTATCTTCCCGATGGCGAAAAGCTGACGGGCGACGAAATAGAAACGCAACGAAAAATCGGACAGTTTTTCCTGGCGGAAGGCACTTACGCGCAATACAGGCAACTTAACCATTAACGCTTTCTTACGGATTGATGATTCGCCGGTCGGCTTATGTGCCTGGATACTGCAAATCTTCAAAAGTTTTTCCAATCCGGGACTGAACCCGGAGGAGCTTTTCAGCCGGGATGAGTTGCTCCCCAATGTCACCCTGTACTGGGTAACTGGGACTATCTATTCCTCGATGCAGTTATACCGGGAGACCACCAGGGAACCGCCGGACTTCGGCCCGGCTGACTTCGTCCGGACGCCCACCGGGATCGCGCATTACCCCTACCCGACCAGTTTTCCCGCCAGGAAATACGTGGAGCGGGGCTTTAACATCCGCTACTGGAAAGATATGCCGCGTGGCGGCCATTTTGCCGCCCTGGAGCAACCGGAGCTTTTCGCCACTGACCTGAAAGAATTCGTGTCCAGGCTTTTACCGGGAATTGCGCGGGTGTAACTGGGTATAAAATTATTTTCAAATAACCTACAAATAATTTTGTAGGTACAAAATTATTTGTAGGTTTGTATTATGAAAGTGAACGAACCGGGTGAAAATAAGAAAATAGAACCGACCAAGTCTGAACTCCAGATCCTGCAGGTATTATGGGAGCACGGTCCTTCACCCGTGCGTTTTGTGATGCAGGAGATCAATAAAATCCGGGAGCTGAACTATACGGCAACGCTCAAGCTTATGCAGCTGATGGTGGATAAAGGTATCCTGAAAAGGGATGAAAGCAAGATGCAGCATATATATCATGCGGTGGAAGATGAGCAGCAAACAAAGGAACATTTACTGGATAAATTCCTGGATACCTTATATAAGGGTTCGCCGGCTAACCTGCTGATGCAACTGGCCGGGAATAAGAAAACATCTAAAGAAGACCTGCAGAAAATGAAAGCGCTACTGGACGAATTGGAAAAAAAAGTTGATAATAAGAAAAAATAAATGGAGCAGTTCGTCCAGCATATCTTACCGCAAAGTATTGCACAGGCCTTGTGCCGGACGCTGATACATTCCCTTTGGGAAGGTTTGTTGCTGGCCATACTGACCGGCCTGGTGATCCTGCTGACCAGGAAATCTAAAGCTGCACTGCGTTATCAATTGCTGGCTGCGGCACTGCTGCTGTATACGGCCGCAGCCGGCCTCACACTGGTTTTGGAGTTGAACAATAACAGTGGCAAAGGTTTGGAATTAGGCTTAAAGCCTAATGATGAGCCTGATTTCATTGCTGTATTGGTAGCACGATTTAACGACCTGCTGAAAACTACCCATGAGCATGCGGGCGTAGTATCTGGCGTCTGGCTGCTGCTGGTCGGCCTGCAAAATGCCAGGTTGCTCTTTGGTCTATACACCCTGGAACGACTAAAAAGGGTGAGGGTAAAACCTGCCGGACGACACTGGCAGGAAAAAACGGACCGCCTGTGCCGGGTCCTGGGGATTAGGCAGACCGTTTCTCTGCTGGAGTCGGCCATTATTAAAGTACCGCTGGTAATCGGCTATCTGAAACCGGTGGTGCTGGTTCCGGTAGGTTTGATTAATTCGCTGGAACCGGAGCATGTGGAAGCTATCCTGCTGCATGAGCTGGCGCACATCCACCGGAAAGATTATATCGTCAATATCCTGCAAACCGTTTTGGAAACACTTTTCTTTTTTAACCCGGCGGTGCTTTGGCTCTCCTGGCTGATCCGTACGGAAAGAGAAAACTGCTGCGACGATGTGGTCATAGCCCATACCCACAACGAGGTCGGTTATATGCGTGCGCTGGTTCGTTTCGAGGAATACCGGAATAATTTGCCGCTGCATGCTATCGCCTTGACCGGTACAAGGGGCAATATGCTGGACCGCCTGGAACGGATATTAGCCGGGAAGAACCGTTCACTGGGCAAGCTGGAGCTGACCGTTCTTGGGTTTATCCTGGTATTGAGTATAGTCTTCATTGCTGCCAGCCCCCGAAATACCGTCCGTTCCTTGCTCAAAACACCCGTCCCGGTGGTCAGCGGCTCTAACAGCAACAGCCTGGAAGCGAAGAAGAAGGCGGAAGCCGCCGAGCGAACGCGTCACAGGCAAGCCGGTCCTTAAGCCAGGGCACAACTACCTTATTTCTTAACCATTTTTTGCACACCAGCCAGTGTCCCTGGCCGGTTATTGCAGCAACATTTATAAAAATCAATCGCATGTTCAGGAATTATTTTCAAATTGCCGCCCGGAACCTCCGGAAAAACATCGCTTTTTCGGTGATCAATATTGCAGGCCTCAGCATCGGCCTGGCCTGCTGCACCCTGATTTTATTATATATCAAAGATGAGCTCAGCTTTGACCGCTTCCATGTACAGCAGGGCCATCTCTACCAGCTCACCTGCCTGCGCAGTGAACAGGACGGCAGTGTGAAAAAATTCTCCATTGCCGCGCTGGTGCAGGGGCCGGCCTTTCAACAGGAGATCCCGGAGATACGGGCTTATACCCGCGTCAACCCCAAGGATATCGTGATCAAAAACGGGAACGATGTCTTTAATGAGCAGGTCACCTGGGCGGATGCCAATTTCTTCAGCGTTTTTTCTTTCCAGCTGCGCTCGGGAAACCCCGCCACAGTTTTGTCAGATCAGCACGCCATGGTATTGAGCGAACAAAGCGCAATTAAATATTTCGGCAGCGTGCCTGCCGCGATGGGCAAAACCCTGCAGCTGGAGATCAACGGAAAATTCCAGCCTTTTACGGTTACCGGTGTTGCAAAAAAAGCACCGCAGAATTCCAGTATCCGGTTTAATATCGTCCTGCCGTTTTCCTATTTCGAAAAAGCCAGTCCGGATAACGGCTGGATGTGGGTATCCTTTCCTACTTATTTTTTGCTTTCGCCGGGCGCCAACCCCCAAAACATCGCCCGTAAAATGGACCAGGTATACCGTACCCGGGCCAAAGACGAGATCGATTTGAATAATCTGGCGGGTTACGGCAACCATTTCAGCTGGGGGTTGCAGCCATTGACGGCCATGCACCTCAACACGGATTACGAAGGAACGCCGGGGGTCAGCGATCCCATCTATTCTTATATCCTGAGCGGCATCGCGGTGTTTATCCTGCTGATCGCCTGCATCAATTTTGTCAACCTAACCGTGGCGCAATCGCTAAGAAGAAGCAAAGAGATCGGCATCCGCAAAGTGATTGGCAGCAAGCGCAGCCAGCTGACGCTGCAATTCTTAAGCGAATCGGCCGGCATCTGCCTGATCGCCTTTATCCTATCGGTGGTTTTGGCGGCGCTGTTACTGCCGCTTTTCAATGAGCTGGCGAATAAGCAACTGAGCTTTTTCTACCTGTTAGACTGGAAACTAATCGCGGGCTTTATTGGACTGTTCCTGTTGACGAGCTTTGCCGCCGGCTTTTACCCGGCGCTGGTCTTATCCGGTTTCAATCCTTCCGATGCACTTGCGGGCAAAGCGGGTTTAGGCGGTAAAAATACACTGGCGAAAAGCCTGGTTGTTATCCAGTTTGCGCTGGCCACCTTCCTGGTCATTTCTACCCTGTTTATTTACGCCCAGTTTGACTTGCTGACCCAGACCTCCGTTGGCTACCCGGATAAGGACCTGCTTAGCTTCACGGTGGGACAGGGAATCCGGAGTAAAGCGGTGATGGATCTTTACCAAAACGAATTTCCCAAAATACCCGGCGTGCTCGCTGCGGGTTATAAGAACGTCGGGCATTTTGGCGGTAAGACGCAGGCTGGGAATAAGGAATTTACCGCGACTTATGAACGCATCGATGTGGCGTATTTACCGGCATTAGGGGTCAAAATGGCCGCCGGCCGTAATTTCTCCCCGGAATTCCCGTCCGATTCCACGAATGCTGTGCTGATCAATCAAACGCTGGCCGGCCGGCTCGGCTGGAAGAATCCAATAGGCAAAACCATCGACTACATGAATTTTCCCGCCTGGGGCAACCGGAAGGTAACCGTTGTCGGCATGGTAAAAGATTATTATAACGAATCGCTGAAAGAAAAGATAAAGCCGCTAATCTTTACCGGTGAATCTTCGATGCCGCTGGGGCAAATGATCGTGCGCATCAGACCGGAGCATACGGCCGCCACTTTGCTTTCCCTGGAAAAAACCTGGCACCGGCTAAGCCCAGATCATCCCTTCCCGTATGAATTCCGGGAAGACACCAACCTGCGTAGTTATGAAGCGGAAAGCAAGTGGAAGCGGATCATCACGTTCGGCGCCGTCATCACCATTTTCATTTCCGGCATCGGTTTATTTGGCTTGGCCATGCTGTCGGCCAAACGGCGCGAAAAGGAGATCGGTGTTCGAAAAGTACTGGGCGCATCGGTAACGGAACTCGCCGGTATGCTCAGTATGGATTTTGCGCGGCTGGTGCTGGTCGCTTTTGTGATCGCGATTCCGGCTGGCTGGCTGGTCATGCATCGCTGGCTGCAGAGCTTCGCTTACCGGGTAGAGTTGTCATGGTGGCGCTTCGTGATTGCGGGCATCATTACATTTGTCATAGCCATGCTAACAGTGAGTTACCAAGCCATCCGGGCGGCGCTGGCCAATCCGGTCAAATCACTTCGAAACGAATAATCAATGCTTACTATTAAAAACAACAGATCATGAAAAAAGTAATCTTATGCAGTTTGATCATGCTGGCACTGATCAGCATGAAAGCCACGGCCCAAACCGGCGACCAGGCTACAAAACCAGTTAAAATCGGCGACGAATGGCAGATGCCTAAAGATGTGCTCCTGCGCGCCAAAAATTTTTCGGAAAGCCTGCAAAAATCCTTAGGACTGGATGGCGCGGTTACCAAAAAAGTATTTAACGCCTACCTGGGAAATACCAAACCGGTAGACGAGATCCGCATGGGGCAAGGTTCTGAAAGCGAAAAGAAAGCTGCCCTGGTAGCTAACCAGGCGGAGTTTGATCAAACGCTGAAGAGTATTCTGTCGCCGGGAGGGTTTGCGCAATATATTAAATCGAAAAAAAACGGGAAGTCATTGGCACAAAAATAGGCTGATGACCTAAAAGCTCAACCGCGCGCCTTAGGTGTTATGATCATGGGCTGATCGGCTTTTGCATTAAATTAGCTTGGCCGTCATCCGCAAACATTCATACAAGTCACGGCGAAACAGCTTTGCATTCAGATCGCCGCAGCGCTTTCTGACTGCCTGGCAGCTGTTTTTCCTATATCCGTCTACTAACTGTGCATTATGGTGTTCCTTGGCCGAGCATATTGAGTTTTTGATTTTTGTACGCCGGTCATTGTTGAAGAACGCCCGAAACAATTTAGTGCGTTTGGAAAGCCTAATGAAAGGAAATTTTTAAAGCAATTCAAAACCGTACGATCCCATGTCCGCTATCGTTACATTAATGGATATAAATAAAATATAATTTACTTTATATTAGCATGTTAACGGTTTGGAACGGGGATTGAAGTACAGAAAAACTTGAATGCATATATCTTTCATATCACCCCTTATGACCTGGCGTTCCTGGGAGTGATATTTATCGGATTTTCTTTTGCGATGCAGCTGGGATTCACCAAAAAGATCAACCGGGCTGCAAACCGCTTTTTGAGTTTAGCCCTAATTACGATGGCGCTGTGGCTGCTTTGGGTACTGGGTAAGGATATCGGTCTTGAAGCCTATTTTTCACATTGGAGCTGGCTGCCACTGCGGTTTACGCTTGCACTTGGCCCCCTGATCTTTTTTTATGTGCTTAAAATAACGCGGCCAAAATACCAATTCCGTTGGAAAGATCTCCTGCATTTCGGCCCGCTGTTACTCGAACAGGGCGTTTTGGTATTGGAGATTAAGGAGAGCATCAGGACGGGTGCGGCCACTTATCATACGCTGACCTTTCAGCAACTAAAGCCGGTATTGCAATTGCTGGCGTTTATTTCGGTCAGCACCTACCTGTACGCATCTCATAGGCTGATAGAACGCTTTTACCGGGGCCTGAAATTTAACGGGGGAGATCGGTACCGATACGAACTGCGGTGGCTGCATCGCTTACTGAGGGGGTTTGGCTTGTTGTGGCTATTGTGGATACCCTATGCTGCCGTGGATTATTTTTATTACCATAGTCAATTAAGCATACACGCTTATTATCCTTTGTATTTCCTTTTAGCGGTAATCTTCACCCGGGTGGCAATTGTGGCATACTTAAGGCCGGAAGTTGGCGTAACGGTCGGAGCACCTTCGCTTCAAAAACCAATGCCACCGATGGAGTTGAAGCAAAAAGGTGCCTGGCTGAAAAAGGCTATGAAAATCGGCCTGTATTATCAGGATCCGGAACTCAACTTAAGCTCGCTGGCTGAAAAGCTTGACCTGACTACCCATGAGCTGTCCCGGATCATCAATACGGTACTCAAAAAAAGCTTCAATGATTTTATCAATGAATTTCGCGTTGCAGATGTAGCCAGCAAAATGCAGGACCCCGCTTATGATCACATTACCCTGCTGGGCATTGCATTTGAATCGGGATTCAATTCCAAATCCACTTTTAACCGCGCTTTCCGGCAAATGACCGGGAAGGGCCCGGCGGAGTATAAACAAGAGCTGAAAAAAGAGCGCCCATTTTATAACTTGAGGCGCTATCCCCATTTTGCGGCGGTAAATTCATCTCATGAAGTGATCCAAATATGGTCTTCTGAGAAATTAAACCGCAATTTCATGATCAAAAATTATTTAAAACTCACCTGGCGCCACCTGACCAGGAACAAGGTGTATGCGGCGATCAATATCATCGGGCTTGCCACCGGCATGGCTGCGTGCATCGTGATCCTGCTATTCGTATTTTACGAAAAGAGTTTCGATAGCATGCACCACCGTAACATCTACCGGCTTAATGATGTGGAGACATTTACCAGCACGGCAACTTCTCAAAAGACAGCCATAACCATGTTCCCGATGGGGCCGACGCTGAAAGAAGAATTCCCTGAAATCCTGAACTACAGCCGCGTGGATGGTAAAAGTCAATACGAGATGACCTATGGAAAGAAAAGAGTGTTTTTTCCGCAGGCCTTCTTTGTGGATACCTCCTTTCTTCGGATGTTCGATTTTCCGCTGCTGAAAGGAGACCGGAAAACTGCCCTGCAAAAACCAAATAGTATTGTGCTGACGGAATCGGCGGCCCGGAAATTATTCGGCGCTGAGGATCCCATAGGCAGGACGGTTCAGCATTTTGGGGAGGATACCCTTGTTTATACAGTAACGGGCATATTGAAAGATGTGCCCGCCAACTCCCAATTCCAATTCGACGCCCTGCAATCTTTTAATACCATCTACAAACCGAAGTGGATGGACAAATGGAGTGATCATTGGGTAAACACTTACATTGAACTCGCACCTCATACCGATGTGGCTGCACTGGAAAAAAAATTCCCTTCCTACCTGAAAAAATATCATCTGTCGGGCAAAGATATACATTACGGGATGTTCCTGCTACCGTTAAGGGACGTTCATGCAGGTGCCGTCGATATCATCTATGACGATATCAATTTCCAGAAATTCGATGAGCGTTATACCAATATTTTTATGGGCATCGGGCTGCTCGTTTTGCTCATCGCCTGCATTAATTTCATGAACCTGTCCACTGCCCAGTCGGCGGAACGGAGCAAAGAGGTGGGCATCCGTAAAACGATCGGCGCCTTACGCTCACAATTGGGCCTCCAGTTCCTTGGCGAGGCAGTCCTGTTATCCTTGTTCGCATTGGTCATTGCACTGGTGCTGGTGAGCCTGACGTTGCCGTATATCAATAAACTAAGCGGGCGCGATCTGAGCGCAATTTTCTTTGTGCACCCCGGACTGCTGGTGGCTTTATTCCTCGGAACGATCCTGCTTGGCGTGTTATCGGGTTTGTATCCGGCCATTTACCTATCCTCCTTTCAGCCGGTAAAGGTGTTAAATGGTGTAGGTGAGTTAGGCAGAAAAAAAAGCACTTTTAGGAATGCCTTGGTTGTAGGACAGTTTGCCAGCGCCATCTTTCTGACTGTAGCTACCATTCTCGTGTTTCGTCAGTTAAATTATATGGAAAAGCGGGATCCGGGCTTTGACCGCGACCAGGTTGTCACCATACGACTGCATGGAATCACCTCCGGTAAATATGCTTTGCTGAAGGAAGAATTGTCAGCCGGTTTGCTCGTGGTAGGTGTAACCGGGGCGCAGGACCAGTTGGGAAGCGACGTGGGACAGCTTGGCTTCGGATTCTGGCCGGGCAACGGCCCGATGCGGGTAGTGATCACCCCCGGGCTGTTCGTAGATCACGATTATCTGAGCCTTTATAAGATACACCTGGTAGCGGGCAGGAACTTCTCCAGCGAAAAGTCCGCGCTCGCGAAAGAATTCATCATCAACGAGACCCTGGGCAGGGAACTGCTCAAAGATCAGCCAGGAATGCCGTTGTCATCGCTGATCGGAAAACATTTCGGGGGTGATACTTTGTCAAGCATTGTAGGTATTTCCAGAGACTTCAATTTCAATTCCCTCCATCATAAGATCGAACCCATGTTCCTGGGCGATCTAAACCAACCGGTAGGCGGAGGATTCAGTACAATGTCGGTGAAAATAAACGGTCAGCAGGCCAGCCAGGCCATCGCGTTTATCGAGTCTACCTGGAAAAAAGTTCTGCCGGAGTATCCTTTTGAATACCAGTTCCTGGACGACCATTTTAAGGAAATATACAGAACAGATACCCAGGTCTCCCGGATGGTGGCGATCATGACCGGCCTGGCGATCTTCATCTCCTGTTTAGGGCTTTACGGGTTGGCCTCTTTTTCCACGGAGAAGCGGGCCAAGGAGATCGGCATCCGTAAGGTCATGGGGGCCTCTGTAAAAGATGTCGTCTTCCTGCTGTCCAAACATTTTATCGGGCTGGTGATGATCGGGAATTTGATTGCCTGGCCGCTGGCCTGGCTGGCGCTTCATCGATGGATACAAGGGTACGCGTACCGGGTTCCTTTCAGTTGGTGGGTGTTCGTGCTGGCAGGGATAGCTGCGCTGCTGATAGCACTGGCGACCGTGAGCTTCCTGACGATAAGGGCGGCAACGAGCAACCCTGTAAAGAGCCTGAGAGCAGAATAGTTTTAAGCCTAATAATAAATTGTAAGGTAAAATAAGAAATACCATCTGAGATTTATAAAAGTAAAAAACAGCTAATAAAAACAAATAATGTTCAAAAATCATTCAAGACTTTATCTTATTAAGAATAAGATAACATTGGTCCTGTTTTTTTTAATGTCGTTCATAACGATTGGCAGTTTGAATGATCCTGCTACGGCACAGGGTACAGACGTCAATATCCGCGATCACGGTCTGCCAGACTCTCTCCATTCGTCCATACTCGACCAGGAGCGTCGGTTTAAGGTGATCCTGCCGCCCGGCTATAAGCCCGGAAGTGCTGAAAAATATGATGTAATGTATGTATTGGATGGAAGTGATTGGAACACAGGAACGATCGCACAGGTGCAGCATTTTGTCGAGGATCAGGGCTTCATGCCGCCAACCATTATTGTCAGCATCGTTGAACCCGACCGGAACGCCGATCTCGCACCTACGCATTTGGACACCTGGAAAAATTCGGGCGGAGCCGACAAGTTCCGCGCGTTTTTCAGGAATGAATTGATCCCATATATTAATAAGCAGTATCCCTCCAACGGAGACAACACCCTTTGGGGGCATTCTTTGAGTGGTATGTTTGTACTTTACGCACTGCTCACTGAGCCAACGCTCTTCAAATCTTTTATCGCGATCGACCCGAGTGCCTGGTGGGATAATAGTTATGTATTAAAAATGGCTGCAGCTAAACTGCCAACCCTGCCATTTCAAAATACAACGTTCTTTATCGCAGGCCGGGAAAGTACGCTGGGCAGTATGAAAACAGATACGCTGGAAACTATCCTAAAAAATAACGCGCCTGCAAGTCTGAAATGGAAGCTTGATGTTTATTCAGGCGAAACACACGGCTCCGTAAAATTCAAAGGCACCTATGACGGCCTGAAGTTTATCTATGAGGGGTATATCAAGAACATGCTTTTTTCTCCAATGAACGGCATTGTAATAAAAGATAAATCTTTTAAGCTTTCCTATTATGAGGATACAACCCGTATACACTACACGGTTGACGGAACGGTCCCAACACCCAACGCTCCAAAAATTCAGCAGGCGACCACAATTAACGGCCCGGCTACGGTCACCTATAAGGCCCTGACTAACCGAAGCAGGTACGATAGAATTACGACGGGTCTTTTTACTGACGAGGAAATTCCGAAGCCGCTCTCGAACGCTAAGCATTGGCAGCATGGTGGATTTAACTACGCTTATTACGAAGGAACCTGGGATAAATGGCCAGATCTTACCAAACTGAAACCTGTAAAAACCGGAATGACCGACAATAATTTTGATCCTGATAAGCTACCGCGGAAGAATCATTACGCGCTGGTGATCGACGGCTTACTCGAAACGAAGGAAGAAGGATATTACATTTTTGGAGTAGGTAGTGATAAAGGCAAGCTATATATTGGTAATAAGTTGGTCATTACCTGCGGTGGCGATTACAAGACATACATAGTACCCTTATCAAAAGGATTTTACCCGTTCCGGATAGAATACCTTCATCAAGAAGAGGAGTATAAATTAGACTGGCAACAATATTTGACGCCAAGCATCATGGACACCCAAAACACGATACTCATTCCGGTTAACCTACAATATAACAAAAGGTAAGCATAGGCAGTCGCAGGAGATGACATATCAACAGTTGACTTTGCAATCCTTGTTTTTTTAGCGTCTGCCCACATAGATCGCAGCGTAGCAGTGAGCATCATCTCAATAAGTCTCCTTTTGGAGCTCAGTCAATCTCCGGCATTTTTTTTAAGTCTCCAATAAATTGGTTCCTACCAGGCGCACTAACCGCACTCCGTGCGAAGTCGAAAACCACTTAAATCAGCGATTTAAGTGGTTTTTTCATTAATTATCCCCTTATCAACCCTTTGTAAAACCAAAGTTCTCGTTAACTATCCTGCTACCTGCTTTTTGTTTTTAACTTAGGCAACGCAAACCGCATTAATAAATTTAAATACAGTTTATTACATCGTTAAAAGTTGTTTTTTAAGGCGATTTTTATTGAGTTTGTGTTACCTAAACCCGGGGTGAAGTATGAAACATTTAAAACTTAAAAATTAAATTTTATGCAAACATCACAGTCGTTTGGTATTCATTTTAAGAATAATAGGTGATAATGATCCCCTATAGCGCAAGTGTTTTGATCGCATTGACGGCTCATTCGGAACGCAGACTTTTAACCGGGTTGGCCAGTGCCGCTTTAACGGCCTGCACGCTCACGGTAAGTAAGGCAATAACCAGGGCAGCCGCTGCAGCCAGGGCAAACATCCACCAGCTGATACCGATCCGGTAAACAAAGCCCTGCAACCACCGACTCATAGCCCACCCGGCAAGCGGTGCGGCGATCACGAAGGCAATGACCACCAGCCTCAGAAAATCTTTGGACAATAGCCGCACGATACCGGTAACACTTGCACCCAGGACCTTGCGGATGCCGATCTCCTTATTGCGCTGTTCCGCGCTGAAGGCCGTTAAGCCGAATAAGCCCAGGCAGGAAATTAAAATAGCGATCAGCGTGAACGAATTGATGATCTGCGACAACACGGTATCGCTTTCATAAGCGCTTTGCATCCGGTCATTCATGAAGGTATAGACAAAGGGCGTCTGCGGCAAATTTTCATGCCACACCCGCCCGACGTCCGCTAAGCATTTAGCATAATCCCTGGTATTCGTATTCACGATCAGTTTATCAACCTCAGCAGCTTTCGGCGCATACATGATCATGAACGGGGCAATATTATCATGCAAAGATTTGTAATTAAAGTCCTTTACCACGCCGGCTATTTGGAATTTGCGGTCGCCGTCTGAGAACAGCGTGGTTCCAATGGTCTTGTCGGGGTCAAGGCTCAATCGTTTGGCCAGCGTCTCGTTGATCAGCACTTTTCCCGAATCACCCACCATCAGGTCGCGGCCTGCAGTCAGCTTGAGCCCCATCGTTTTGACAAAATGCTCATCGGTATATAGGTTTTGCTGGTCGACAGCGTCAGCCGGGTTCATTCCGGATAAATACACACCCCAGTCAAAATAATGTTCCGCGCCAAAAGTATTGCTGACCCGTGAGATCGATCTCACGCCGGCCAATTGCTGCAGGCCGGCTGCCAGGGCGTTCATTTTGCTTTTGGTATCGTTAGTGTGAAACGTGAGAATGATCTGCTGGTCTTTGTCAAAACCCAGGTCGCGGTTTTTGATATAATTTAACTGGCTGTAAATGATGACCACGCCGGTAATCAGGATGATCGAGATGACGAACTGGAAGACCACCAGCGAGCGCCTCAGGACCTGCGTGGAAAACTGGCTGGTAAAATTCCCTTTTATCACCTTAATGGCTTTGAAGGCCGACATATAAAATGCCGGGTAACTGCCGGCGGCCAAGCCGGTGACCACTATCAACCCGCCCAGCATCAGCCATAAGCGCGGATCGCTAAAAAACAACAATTGAATGTTCGCCCGGGTGATCTGGTTCAGATAAGGCAACGCCAGCCACAACAGCGGCAAAGCGATAATTACGCCGATAAACGACAATAAAAAAGATTCGCCTAAAAACTGCGTGATCAGGTCATATTTTCCGGCGCCGATCACTTTTCTGACGCCCACTTCTTTTGCCCGCCCGGAGGCCTTGGCCGTGGACAGGTTCATAAAGTTGATACAGGCAATGAGCTGGATCAACACGGCTATCAGGATCAGTACATACAAAAAAGACGCACTCACGATCTTCCCACTTTCGGCATCATAACCTGATGTCGTATGAATGGAGGCCAGCGGCTGCAGGTGCAGGGATTTACTCATTCCGGAACTTTTCAACTGGTCCGCTCCATATTTGTTGAGGAAGGCAGGCAGCTTTTTTTCAAAAGCAGTAACGTTAGCGTCCGCTCGAAATTTCACATACGACTCTGTAAAGTTATTTCCCGCCCAGGAATTGTTCGTCAGGATGCCGCCGCCGTAACCATTTTTATTCAGGCGTATAAAAAGGTTGGCCGCAATTTGTGATTTCCCGGCACTTTGATCCACCACACCGGTTACTTTAAAAATGTTCTTACCATCCTGGTCGTCGATCGTAATGACCTTACCCACCGGGTCAGCGCTTCCGAAAAGCTTGTCCGCCACCGGTTTTAACAAAACGATACTGTTGACATCTGTGAAGGCATTTACCGGTGACCCATTGGTAAAATGATAGGTAAAAACGTTGAAAAAGGTGGAATCGACCATAATCGCACCCTCTTCATAAAACGCTTTGTCTTTATAGCTGACCAGGTGTTCGCTGATGCCCAGCGTAGGTATGACGCGGGTATATTGTAACACCTCCGGGAAATCACTTTTTATAGCCGGCGCGATCGGAGGCGAAGCGGTGGCCATGTTGCTGACATCGCCGGTATGCGCGATCGAAGTGGTCACCCGGTAAATAGCGTTGGCATCCTTATGGTGTTTGTCATAACTATATTGATCTTGCACATACAGCAGAATATACATACAGCATAACGTACCTGCCGCCAGGCCGGTAATATTAAGCAGGCTGAAAAAGCGGTTTTTTAATAAAAAGCGCAGCGAGACTTTGAGGTAATTTTTGAACATACAAGTGCGATTTAATTTGTCAGAAGACCATTGCGGAATGGCTTCCTGACGTAAAATTAACGCTCCGGACAAAGCTGCGGGTCTCAATTTATAAATTGGGAGTTCATTTTCCCGGCCGCCTTTGTAGTCGGCCGGGCTTTTACCGGTCATGTCTTTGAAAATGCGGTAAAAGGTACTTTTAGAATTGAAACCGGAATCATAGCCAATGCCGGCAAGGTTCAACCGATCATACGTTGGATCTTGCATTTTCCGGATCACTGCTGCCACCCGGTAGGCATTGATAAAATCGGGAAAACTCTTTTTTAGCCCGGTATTAATGATGCGGGACAGCTCATGCGCGCTGAGGTCAAGCTTTTCAGCCAGGGATGTTAAAGTAAGTTCCGGGTCCTGGTAATAGCGGCCGTTTTTCATCACCTGCTTCAGCCAGCTCGCTTTTTGCCTCAATTCCGTTCCAGGCAACGGTCTTAAAGCCAGCCGCCCGGCCACCCGGACTTCCGGCCGTAAATGCACTGCAACGGCGATCGCTATGATCATAATCGCTGAAAGCAGATATAAAGACACATCAACGGACAGGTCAAAATAACCGGCAACTGTGCAAGCCAGCCACAAGCACCACCACAGTGCAATGGCGTCTAGTAAACGCCGCAGCCAGCGGTATTCCAGGCGGGACCTGTCCATCATTACCGGCGGCAGCCGCCGGGAGTAATTTTGTAAGAGCTCATATGACCGGTACAAATAGCTGATGGCTGCCCCCCCTACCAGCAAAACTATTAGCAGGCTGCATTGCTGTAAGGCCGGGATGCAGCCGGCCAACCCTCCGATTAAAAGCGGGCTAAAGTGCAGCAGGTCTTTCCGCCTGAACCGGTATTCCTGACTGATCGTTTTTCGAACATAAAAATAAATGAGCGGCCCTGCCAGAAGCAGCGCAGGAACCGTGCTGTAAACGGGAAGATACACCGGCAGCCGGATATCAATGATTAACAAGCGGAAGATCCACCAGATCATGGTGAGCAACGCAAGCGCAAGCAATCGGTTAGCGGAGAGGCGGTTGTTTTTGAACAACGCTAATAAGGCGGCAAAAGCCAAACCAACGAATAGCATTCCGCAGAGCAGCAAGTCATACAGCGTAATATGGAGTGTATCTAAATTCAAGTAGTTTAATCGCATCAATCGTCGTTCCAAATATATAACACACTAAGGATTAGGACATTTACGAACACTTCAGAGCGAATAGTGTAATATAAGCGAACGGGGAGATGTTCGGTTCCGCTTAGCTATTGACTCAGCTAATACTCCAGATACCATTGGAATTAACGCTATCATCTTTAAATTCTTTAACAAGATCACTGTTAATATCATTTAATAAATATTGAACCCTAACCTTACCTGAAAGAGTGAACGGTTTTGGGTTTATCATTACATGCCAAAACAACGTCCCTATCCTCCCTATTAGTGATACCTTATCAAAAATCACTTGATAAAATAGAAAAAAGAAATCGCCTGTTCGATATCTTTAATAAAGCCCCACAAATTTTCCTCTAAGCGCGCTTTGTCTATATAGATTTGTGAAAAGAGGCTATTGTTACCGTGATTGTAACCTAATAACATTACGTCAGTCTAATCCTTAAAAAACGTATAAAACTCCATTAAGTGTTCTAAGAATTTCCCTTTGGGCTACTACAATAAGTTTAAACATCTAACAATTTGATTGTTAGAGGTTTACTTGTTTTTAAGCTAAGGTGTTTTCTCGATCGTACTTTTGCCGAATAATACAATTATCTAATAATCAGTAATTTAAACTGATTTAATGGTATTCTAATCCCTTTTGGAGGTTTGTTTTGAATATTCTTTAAACTTCAGACTCTAAATCTTTATCACCCACCCCGAACCGAACGCCCAATGTTCGCTTTTGTTACAGCAAATATTTCAATCGCCGTATAATTTTCTATATGCCAATATGTTGTAAATTTGAAACAGCCTTTGGGCTATTTGAATAACTTGAATCCTGATATATTTCATATTAACCTGTACCAACTGGCCGCCATGGCAACCCTGTTTTCGGGGTTTACACTTGCGGTGCTTGTAGCATTCGCAAAAAGAGAAGGCCAAGCAGCCAACCTGTTTTTAAGTGCCGCTTTAGCTGTAATTGTACTGAAGACTGGTGGGCTTTCGTCGATTTTTTTACCGGCGCTGGGGCCGCTGTTGTATTTTTATGTGCGGCGGATGACGGCACCAAACCTGCAACTTGGCCGAAAGGATATTCTACATTTTTGCCCTTTGCTGGTTGCGTATTGGATTCCGGGCTGGCTGGTGCTAATTTCGGTTGTCATTTATTTATATCTGTCGCACCGGCTGATACAGCATTTTTATAACCGCTTGCAGCCGGTGCTAATGGATAGGCCGCGCTTTGCTTTCCGCCGGTTAGATAAGGCCTTGCACCTGCTCGGCTTGCTTTGCATATTATGGCTGTTTAATGATGTCTTGAGTTTTACCATTGCTTTTGTGCTTATTGGCGTAGCCGCCGAAGTGATGCTAAAATTGGATAGCAGCACACAACTGGCAACGCCGATAACAGATAGATATGATGCAAAGGAAAAAAGCCGAAGGCTAAAGGAAGCCGTAGCTGCAAACCGTCTTTACGAGGATGCCGAATTGACATTGACCTCCCTGGCAGTAAAGCTGAATATCCATCCGCACGATTTATCGCGGATTATTAATGTGGGGATGGAAAAGAACTTCAGCGACTTTATTAATGAGTTCAGGGTTCGTGAAACTGCCCGGAAGATGCAGGACCCGGCCCACGACCGGCTCACACTGCTGGGGATCGCCTATGAATCGGGATTTAATTCCCAAAGAACTTTCAACCGCGTTTTTAAAGAAATGACCGGAAAAACGCCAATGGAATACAAGAACGGCCTGAAAAAAGAGTTGCCAAATGATAAGTTGGCCACCCCATCACACATCCCGTCGGTAATATTGCGTTCAGGAAGCCCGCCAGGTTGGGCTCCTGTAAAATTAAATCGCAATTATATGTTTAAAAATTATTTCAAAATTGCCTGGCGCAACCTTATTAATAATAAAGTATTATCGCTTATTAATATAGGTGGCCTTGCAGTGGGTATGGCAGTGGTAATGCTAATCAGTTTGTGGATTTTGGATGAAGTATCATTTAATAAGTACCACGGTAATTATCACCGTATAGCCCAGGTAATACAAAATGTGACCAATAATGGCGAAGTGAAAACCTCGTTCCATGTACCGTATCCTTTGGCAGCCGAGCTACGCAAAAACTATGGCAGCGATTTTAAGTCTGTAGCAATGTCGACACTTCCGAAAGATTATATATTGGCTTTAGGCGACAAAAAACTGACTGAGCAAGGTGCCTTCATGGAAGCCGGCGGGCCAGCCCTGTTTACACTAAATATGCTCGAAGGCAGAGGCGATGCTATAAAGGACCCATCGTCGATATTAATATCGGCGGCTACAGCGAAGGCATTTTTCGGCAATGAGGACCCCATGGGTAAAGTTTTGAAGTTAAATTTGAGGTGGAACGGTTTAGATAATCTAAAAATAGCTGGCGTTTATGCAGATCTGCCCGAAAATACCACGCTTGGCGGCACGGCTTTTATTGGTTCATGGGGCCACTTTGAGGCAGGCTTGAGCGAAATGAGGGAGCCATGGGGCCCAGGCATTGTTAACTTATATGTTCAACTGGCTCACAATGCCGACCTTGACAAAGTATCTTTAAAGATCAGAGATGAAATGCTCCGGCATTTAAAACCAGTTGCAGCTTCAGCAAAACAGGCGCTGTTTCTGCAGCCAATGAGTAAATGGCATTTGTACAGCGAGTTTAAGGACGGAAAAAACATTGGTGGCGAAATACAATATGTGTGGCTTTTTGGTATTGTAGGTGTGTTTGTACTGCTGCTGGCCTGTATCAACTTCATGAACTTAAGTACAGCCAGATCAGAGAAACGCGCGCGCGAAGTAGGTATCCGCAAGGCAATTGGTTCATCCCGCGGCCAATTAATAAAACAGTTTTACGGTGAATCATTACTTTGTGTATTGATGGCTTTTTTGTTCTCGATACTATTGGTGGAGTTAAGCCTTTCAGCCTTCGATCAGCTGGCTGGTAAACAAATAGTCATTCCCTGGAACAGTCCGGCGTTTTGGCTCGCGGGAATTGGCCTCAGTTTTATCACTGCTATTATCACCGGCAGCTATCCGGCCCTCTACCTGTCGTCATTTAAGCCTGTGAAGGTATTAAAAGGGGCGTTCCGGGTCGGGCGGCTGGCTTCGGCCCCGCGTAAAGTACTGGTGGTGCTTCAGTTTACAATTTCTATTGTGCTTATTATCGGTACCATTGTGGTTATCCGGCAGATAATTTTTGCCAAAGACCGCCCTGTAGGCTACAGCCAGGACAGATTGGTTGCCATACCCGTACGAACTTTTGAACTCCACCAACATTTTGATGCGATAAAACAGGCCCTTGCGAGCAATGGTACGATAACTGAAATGGCCGAAGCAGATGCTCCGCCTAACAAAGTTGCCGGTACTACTGGCGGCGTCGGATGGCCCGGAAAAGACCCTAACCTGGATGTCGGTTTCAGCCTGGAGGATATTTCATACGATTATGGTAAAACCATTGGTTGGGAATTCAGCGCAGGCCGCGACTTCTCACGTTCATTCCTTTCTGATTCAGCAGCGGTGG
Source organism: Mucilaginibacter sp. P4_E8 (assembly GCF_056401495.1). Taxonomy (NCBI): domain Bacteria; kingdom Pseudomonadati; phylum Bacteroidota; class Sphingobacteriia; order Sphingobacteriales; family Sphingobacteriaceae; genus Mucilaginibacter; species Mucilaginibacter sp. P4_E8. The sequence continues at coordinate 18,909 of NZ_JBFUJG010000012.1, read as the reverse complement.
TCATCAACCAGGCAGCAGCTGACTTTATGACTATGAAAAAACCGACAGAAAATTACATAACCTTTTATAGTCAAAAGTTTAGGATCATAGGGGTGACTAAAGACATCATTAACCGTTCACCTTATGAACAGGTGCAACCTATGGTTTATTTTTTGACGAAATGGCCAGGAGGCTGTTTACTGCTAAAGATAAACCCGAAAATGAGTGCAGTTAAAGCTATTAGCAACATCGCTTCGGTGTTAAAAACCGAGAATCCCCAACAGCCATTTGAGTATCACTTCGTTGACCAGGAATACGCCAAAGAATTCGGTAATGAAGAACGCATAGGTAAGCTGGCTACTGTCTTCGCCGGCCTGGCTATATTCATCAGTTGTCTCGGGCTTTTTGGCATGGCATCATTCATGGCCGAACAGCGTGTTAAGGAAATAGGTATACGTAAGGTGCTTGGCGCTTCAGTGTTCGCCCTGTGGCAATTGTTATCGAAAGATTTTGCCATACTGGTGTTTATTTCAATAATTATAGCCTCGCCTGTAGCTTATTATTTCATGCACAACTGGCTGCGTAATTATCAGTATCACACCGATGTCGCCTGGTGGATATTTATCGTTACAGCTATTGGCGCTATACTAATCACATTAATAACGGTAAGCGTCCAGTCCATAAAAGCCGCATTGGCAAACCCGATAAAAAGTTTGAAGACAGAATAACAAGCTATGTATGCCGACTTTTTTATTTACCTCCTGAAGCAAGCCTTTTATTAAAGTCATGACCAACATGATAAAGATTTACCATGTTGTAACGCGGACTTCTTATTCAGTAAGAAAAGCAAAGAACCATATCCGGCATTTATGATTGTTCGAATCCCGTAGGGTTCACAAGGCCATTGTTCCTCAGACTAGGATCGAACCACAAAACATCGATAATCTACATTTAAAAATTTCACGTACTGCAATCTTGTTTTCATCTTTCAAAATCGGCTCAACTGCCTCTAAAAACTCCATTAAGTGTTCAAAGAATTTCCCTTCTGGGCTTCATTAATCTTACTTCACTCCGGGTATCCCCGCTTTCACTCCATTTTATTAGGCGGGCTGTTGCGCGCTTAATATCTTTAAGCAATAAAATATGAATGCTAATCCTATGAAATTTAAAATCCTTGCCTTTTCAATTTGTTGCATCGCTTGCCTCACGGCAAATGCACAAATAAACCAGCGTTTTGACAATAGTAATTACAAAGCAATTTACTTTAAGGAAGCTTGCGACCTGATCGCTAAAAATCCGGATATCGTTTTGCTGGACGTACGGTCGCCGGGTGAATATGCTGATACCAGCAAGTATATTAGTTCCAATATAGGAAGGTTCAAAGGGGCCATCAATATCTCCATTGACTCCATTGACAATCATGCTAAGGACCTGGAGACTTATAAGGATAAAACAATACTGGTTTATTGTTCGCATAGTCAGCGTAGCCGCGTAGTGAGTAAAGCGCTGGCTGATAACGGATTCACCAAAGTTTACAGTTTAAACGGTGGAATGACCGAGGTTGACAGGGCGGCGGATGCTGATTTCCCTTGTAAAACATCATTATTCACCACCGCGATGCCTTATAAATTAATGGGGCCGAAAGATGCTTTCGCATTTGTCAAAGATAAAAATAACGTCGTGATCGATGTCAGACCTGTTGCGGCATTTAACGGCACAGATAGCATGGACTATGCCAATGTAGGCCGGTTAAAAGGCGCTATTAATGTGCCTCTAAGTAATTTTGACCAGGAAATACCAAAACTTGAGAAATATAAAGAACGCCCTGTTTTAGTATACGAACTGCATACCGATGATGCGATGAAAGCCGCCTCGAAATTAATTAAAGCAGGGTTCCGGAACGTATCAGTACTTTTCGAAGGATATAATTCCTTTTTGACTAACACGGTATCGACATCAGATTTGCGAAAGGAATTAATTATTGGCGCCCCTGCCTATAAAATAATCGGCGTCAGGGAGACCGTGGATCTGGTGAATAAAACTCCCGGCTTAATAGTAGCGGACATCCGGCCGGCGATGGAGTTTAAAAATATGTCATCCAATAATTATTCAAATTTAGGGCACATCAAAAATGCTGTTAATTTTTCTGAAGAGGGCCTGGAAACCTACCTCAGAGATAAACCCAAATCGACCCCTGTTCTGATTTACGGAGCCTTTACCGCAAGTATGAAAATGCGGGGCATGACCGGGGTAGATGTGAGCTCACTTTGTAAAAAACTCACATCGGAAGGCTATACTCATGTATACCTGCTGTACAATGGCCTGTATTCGGTAGTATGGGCGTCAGGCAATGTTGAAAGCTGCCGCGACGCAAAGACCATTTTAACCGATCATCAAAACCTTTACTAATTATATCATGATGAGCGGGTCAACGTTTTTAATTCTTATATTGATAGGCCTGGCAGCGGGTTTCCTTGGCGGCATGGTCGGGCTTGGCGGGGGCATTATCCTGATACCGGCGCTGGTGTTGTTCCTGTCCATGGATCAGCGTATGGCGCAGGGAACAACTATTGCAATCATGCTGCCGCCGATCGGTTTTTTCGCCGCCTTTAATTATTACAAGGCGGGTTATGTAAACATCAAATATGCTTTGGTTATCGCTATCGTATTTATGTTGGGTGGTTATCTGGGTTCAAAGCTGGCGTTAAACCTCCCAGTCCCGTTATTAAAGAAAATGTTTGCGGTATTGTTGGTAGTTATCGCCGCTAAAATGATCTTTACCAAATAAATGCCCATGATATAATAAAAAGCGGCACAATTATGTAAATTGAAATTATGCATATCCCTTTTGGAACAGCCGTAGTGCTGAGCAATATTTTCTTCTTCTCGAGCATTGGGATCTATCTGTATTACCGGTCTGAAATCCTGTTCAGCGGGTTTAATATCAGTAGCTTTAACCGGCGCAGACTGGCGTTGTGCCTCATATTCCTGTGTTTTTACATGGCCATCATGTCGTTTTACCCGTGTTATAACGGGTTCGATACGTTTGAGCAATTTTGTCTTGTTTCCTTCTTTCATTTATTGCGGTCGGCTTTTTTCGTTTTCCTGCCCGTATTGGTCATATCCTATATACAACGATGGCTTGAAAACCGGGGCATGCCGCTCTTTAAGCAGCATTTGATTGTCGTGGCCTGTATATTTTTTTTCCTCACCTCTACCAATATCTGGATGGCTTTGCTTATAGCCCCCAGTCACCGCATCAATACCATTACTTATACATTCCTGATGTCGCTGCTGTTTAGCGGGATCGTTTCGGCACTATACCTCAATATTACCTACGCCAATCTCGCCGAAAAACGACTTCGTTTTGAAAGGGAACTGGAAATATCAAAATTGAACGAGCTAAAAACGAAAGCCGAGCTGGACGCGTTGCAAGCCAAAGTGAACCCGCATTTTTTATATAATACGCTTAATTCTATTGCCGAATTATCTTTGCACCAAGGCGCAAAAGCCAGGCAAATGACGATTGCCCTTGCTGACTTGTTTCGGTACAGCCTGAACAAAAAGAACGAAACCATGATCGCTTTGGAGGATGAAGTTGAAATGGTTGAAAATTACCTGATGATAGAAAAGATACGGTTTGAAGATAAACTGGAAATATCGATTGAAATGGATGACGCTGTAAAGCAGGTAAAAGTTCCTAAGTTTATCTTGCAGCCGCTGGTTGAGAATGCGGTGAAACATGGATTGAGAGAACCCAATAAAAAAGGGATCATCAAAATAACCATTGCGTATGAAGCGAATCATATTGACCTTAGAATATTTGACAATGGCGAACCATTTCCGGACGATATACAAATTGGTTACGGTTTAAAAAGCGTGATGGATAAGCTGAACCTGTTTTATCCTGATAAACATACCATCTATTTTGAGAACGAGCCGGTAAAACAAGTTACCATTGCTATTACTGACACTGTAAAAAATGCGCAACCCGTTTAAAGCCGTTATTGTAGACGATGAACCGCCGGCAAGGCGGCTGCTTGCCGAGCTTTTGGGCGAACACAGGCAAACGATCCATATTGCGGGCGAAGCCAGTAACGGAAGCGCCGCGATTGAACTGATCAATGAGCTGAGACCTGATGTCATCTTCCTTGACATTCAATTAACCGATATGCTCGGCTTTGATGTGCTAAAGGAATTAAACTACAAGCCTTTTGTTATTTTCACTACCGCTTATGATGAATATGCCATCAAAGCATTTGACGCGCTCTCGGTAGATTACCTGCTGAAGCCTTTAAAAGAAGACCGGATAGCACGTTCAATTAATAAATTACAGCATTTTGCAGGCGGTAACGATGCCAACCCGGTTTGGAATAATATCGAGTCAATGCTTAATGGGTTCAGTCCGCGAAAAGAGATCAAAACGCTTTCGGTAAAAAAAGGCACAAAATTCACCCTGGTACAACTGTCGGATATCGTTTATTTCGAAGCCTATGATAAATACACCTATGTGCATACACAGAACGGGCAAAAGCTCTTTTGCGATCACATGCTGGCTGTGCTGGAAGAAAAGCTGTCTGCCGATTTCATCCGCGTGCAGAAATCCTACATCGTCAACAAGCAAAAAGTAGTTGAAATACATAAATACTCCAATAGCCGGTACTCCCTGGTTTTAAGCAATCAGGATTTTACGCGCATTATTACCGGACCCTCGTATTTCGGAATCGTTAGGGAGGCGTTTGGGGTTTAAATTACGGTGTACTACTAGGCCCATCTTAGAAAAGTTGTTGCTCGCAAGAATTTACACTATCTGGCATAATTTACCCTATCAGTTTGTTTGGGTATTAAAGCTACTTCATATTTTAAATTCCATTCTTTTATATTTTCTAAAATTGGCAAAAAAGCTAGGCCTTTTTCAGACAACTTATATTCTACCCTTGGCGGTAATTCCTTATAGGCCAATCTTTCCAATAGTCCATCTTCTTCCAACTCTTTTAGTTGTTCGGTTAGTACCTTCCTTGAAATGAGTGGTACTATGGAATCGAGCTGACCAAAACGAATGGTACGGGTGCCAATAACATCTAATAAAATTGGTTTCCATTTATTACCAATGGTGCCAATAGCTCTCGTAAATGGACAATGCGAATTACAAAATCTTTCGTCTCTCATATGATTTTAAATTGTAGTTACCCAATGGTAACCAGAATATACTGTAATAGTTACAAATATAAACTATTGATAATACCTTTGCGAAACAGATTTTAAAAATATATCAAATAATGAGTAGATTAATAAACAAAGTAGCAGTTATCACAGGTGGTAATAGCGGCATTGGTTTTGGCATTGCCCTGGAATTTAAAAATGAAGGTGCTAAAGGAGTTATTGTCGGCAGAAACCAGAAAACTTTAGATAATGCTGTGGCTCAGCTTGGCGATAATTTTATAGCCATAAATGCCGATGTAACCAACCTTGCCGATCTGGAAAGAGTGTTTAAAGCAACAGCTGAAAAGTTTGGTAAAATAGATGTGATCGTAGCCAACGCGGGTGGTGGAGCTGTAGGAACTGTGACAACTCTTGGCGAAGCCGACTTTGACAAGACAATAGATTTAAACCTGAAAAGTGTTTACTTCACGGTTCATAAAGCATTGCCCTATATGAATGATGCTGGTTCTATTATTTTGATCGGGTCAAATGCAGCACATCGGGCTTATCCGAATTTTACGCTTTATGGTGCTGCAAAAGCGGCCGTGATCTTTTTTGCAAAAGCATTTTCAAGCGACCTTTTAGGCAGAAAAATCAGAGCAAATGTAATAACACCAGGTACAACAGATACACCGGCATTTGAAAAGTTTGTTCCCTTAGAACAAATTGAAGCTATAAAAAAACACTTTGCAGGTGAAATGCCGATAGGCAGAATCGGGCAACCAGCTGACATTGGTAAAACAGCAGTTTTCCTGGCCTCTGATGATTCTTCGTTTTTGCTGGGTGCTGAAATCCTTGTTGATGGCGGCATGACCTATTTGGCTAAGTAATTAACCCAGGCCGGCGCGAGTTATAAACTCGCGCCATTAAATAATTAAAATAATTTTCAAAATGAGCAAATCAGAAAATAAAGCAGCGAGCTACGCCATAATAGGCTTCGGCAATATCGGCAAAGCCCTGGCCAGGGCGTTTGCCCGCAACGGAATCGAAGTATCCGTTGCAACTACACGCAATCCGGAAAGTTTTGCATCCGATGCGGCCGCAATCGGACCCGGGATCATTCCCACAACACTGGCAGAAGCCGTCAAGGCAGACGTCATCTTTCTGGCTGTGCGTTTTGAATCGCACCCAGATGTGGCAAAGGCACTGCCCACTTGGCAGGGAAAGACCATCGTCGATGTGACTAATGCCTACGGCGTGCCGCCCGCGAAGTTGGGAGGAATGCCTTCTGCCGAGTTCGTCGCGCAGGCCTTCACCGGTGGAAAATTGGTTAAGGGCTTCAACCATCTGATCGCCGCCATTCTTGACCAGGCTCCGGCCGTACATGGTGGCAGGAGAGTCATTTTCCTGGCAAGCGATGATGACGGCGCAGCAGCAAAGATCGGTGCGCTTGCGGAAGATCTCGGTTTTGCACCAATCCAACTTGGCGGGCTTTCAGAAGGCGGACTGCTTGTACAGGCGCACGGAAATAGCTGGGGGCAACTGATTTTTAAGGACCTGGTCAAGTTCGACTGATGAATCGTGATTCAAATCTTTAATAATAAAACAATGAATAAATTAAAAAACAAAGTGGCGGTAGTTACCGGCTCTTCAAAAGGAATAGGCGCCTCTATTGCCAAATACTTTGCGGCAGAAGGCGCAAAGGTAGTTGTGAATTATGCCTCAAGTAAAGAAAGCGCAGATAGCGTAGTGAAGGAGATCACGGACAATGGAGGAATTGCCATTGCGGTACAGGCCGATGTATCGAAAGAAGCCGATGTAACCAGGCTGTTTGAAGAAACCAATACGGCTTTTGGCTCATTGGATATTTTGGTAAACAACGCGGTCTTTCAGCAATTTTTACCTATTGAACATGCATCGGTAGAAGCTTTTCATCAGCATTTCAACGTCAATGTTTTGGGTCCTGTACTTACTATCCAGGCATCTTTAAAACTGTTTGGCGATAAGGGTGGCAATATCATCAATATCAGTTCGGGTGCAAGCAAATCGCCGATGGCGGGAGTCTCTTTGTACTCTGCAACTAAAGCAGCATTAGATGCCATAACGATTTCTTTGTCGAAAGAACTGGGTGCAAAAAACGTTCGTATCAATTCTATTTTGCCTGGCGCTACGGAAACAGAAGGAGCAACCAGTGCGGGCGTTACCCCTGGCAGTGAGTATGAAAAAATGTTTGTTGCCAATACCCCGCTTGGTCGCAGAGGTCAGCCCCAAGATATTGCAAAAGCTGCCGTATTTCTTGCTTCCGATGATGCAGCCTGGATTACAGGAGAGCAAATTTCCGTTTCGGGTGGTATGTATGGTTTTTAAATCATCATATTACTGCTAGTCACAAATCATTGACATCGAATATGTAAACAAGGCATTTGAACACTTGGAAAAAGTTGTTGTAAAATATCGCTTTGTTATAGATATGGCAAGCCTCGGAAATTAATGGAGTTCCCTTATTTTAAAAGCAGCTTCTTTGGTAACAGGGAAGCTGTTTTGTTTAAGGTTATATTCGGGAAAGGCGCTTGGCTAGCCCGACCATGGCTATCAACCAGTCGGCCGCTCGGTGCATCGCAACTCCGACAGTAAAATTACAGTTATCTTTGATTTTTTTTCAGCAATCCCAATGAACTTCAAACACAAAGTCTTGTCACTCCTTTATATAATTATTTGACATAAATTTCATTCATCAACAAATTTTCCGGGTCTGCTATTAACTTCTGCCGCTTGTCTTGAATACCCACGAAACTGGAATAACGAAACTTTTACTCAAAGTTCTGTCAAATACTCTAATTTTCACATTGTAGGTTCCGTCGGCTTTTTTCTGATCCTCGTAAACCACTGCGCTAACTGTCGCCATAATTAAGTTTCTTTAGCGACGAAAATCATCCAGACGTATTCCAGACGATTTTTCGTCAAGTTCAACAAAAAATTATGTAAGACCTGACTTTAACATGGGTGATCACCTGGTCAAGCTGCGCGGCAGAGAAAGCCACTATTTTTAACAAAAATAGCCCTTTCCGTGCAGAAAAGGGCTATTTTGGATCGTGAAATAAAGGCAAAAAATGCTTTATTTTTCGTGCGCCCACCTGGGCTCGAACCAGGGACCAAAAGATTATGAGTCTTCTACTCTAACCAACTGAGCTATAGGCGCAGCTATTTGTGTTTGTTTAACGGGTGCAATTTTACATATTTGTCGTCAAATTACAAAACCCTTTTTATGCAAAATATCAGAAACATCATCTTTGACTACGGTAACGTTATATTTAGTATCGACTTTTTAAGGGCGCAGCAAGCATGGAAGCAACTGGGAATCAATAATGCAGCGGAATTTTTTGGTCATAAACAACAGGATGAAATTTTTGACAAATTTGATCGCGGCGAGGTTACAGCCGACGAATTCAGGACTTATATCAGGCAAAAAACAGGCAATCAAGCGTTGACAAATGATCAAATTAACACTGCATGGAATAGCATGTTACTCGGAATTGAGGCTGGCAACAACGAATTGCTGTTAAACTTGAAGGATAAATACCGTACTTTTTTACTGAGTAATATCAATGCTATCCATTACGACCATATTATGGCTTATCTGAAATCTGAATTTGGCTTTGATGGGAATGATCACATTTTCGAAAAAACATATTATTCGCACCTAACCGGCAAACGCAAACCCGAACCTGAAATTTTTGATTTAGTATTAAAGGAAAACAGCCTTGATCCTTCCGAGACATTATTTATTGACGATAGTCCGCAGCATTTAGCCGCCGCTCAAAAATTAGGTATCCAAACCTTTTTAATGACAGCTCCTGATACGCTGCAACAGTTCTTTAAAAGAGAAAAGCTATAGAATGTGCAAATTCTATAGCTTTTAACTCGAGTAAATTCAATAATTGTTACCCTCTTCTTCTTTTTTCTTTTACAATTAAACTTAGCTCCCGGCTCATTTGCCCGGCTATGGCTGTATTTTCCTGCGCACGTCTAAATAAATAGGGTAATACAGCCTTAATGGGGCCGTACGGGACATATTTAGCTACATTATATTGGGCATCAGCAAGGTTAAAGCTCAGGTTATCGCTCATGCCCAATAGCTGCGAAAAATAAACATGAGGGTTCTTATGGTCTATTTGTTTAGCATCTAAAAGTTCGGCAAGTAAACGGCAGCTTTCTTCGTTATGGGTTCCTGCTATAAAAGCTATCTTATTAATATGAGTAGTGCAATAATCGAGTGCAGAATCATAATCAAGATCGGTAGCTTTTTTGTCAGGTTGAATGGGCGATGGATAACCATTTTCTTCAGCACGCTTACGTTCCTTTTCCATATAGGCTCCGCGCACAATTTTTGCACCTAAAATAAACCCCTCACTAATAGCAATTTCATGGTCATTTAATATCGATGCCAGCTTATCATGCCTGTACATTTGATATGTGTTGTATACAATTGCCCTTTTAGTATTAAAGCGGCTCATCATAGTCAATGCTAACAGGTCAATGGTTTCCTGTATCCAGCTTTCTTCAGCATCAATCATTACTGGCACGTTACTGGTATGAGCCTTATCACAAATGGCCAGCACCCTGTTTTGAACTTTTTGCCATTCTTTTTCTTCGTCGGCGGTAAGCGGCAGCCGGGCATCAAGTTTTTCTAATAGTGCAAAACGGCCAACGCCGGTTATTTTAAAAACAGTGATAGGGACAGCTTTGTCTGTTGCAGCACGTACTATGGTTCGTATGATCTCATCGCGTGTATCGTCAAATACAGTTTCATCATCCTCACCTTCTATAGAGTAATCTAATATGGTACCTACCCCACCGCTGTGTAGATTTTTAATCGTATTATTACACTCCTCAATAGTTTCGCCACCGCAAAAGTGTTTAAATATGGTTGCCTTTATAAGGCTTTTAATGGGTAAGCCTATTTTCATAGCCAGGTTGGTTACCGGCGGACCTATCTTTACCAAAAAGTTAATGTTAATTATTCTGAACAACCAGTAGGCCCGGTTAAGATCAGCATTAGATGAATGACGGAAAGCGATTTCTGTATTTTCAAAAGAGAGCTTAGCGTGTTTGATGTTATTGTTCGTTTCGTTAGAAAGCATTTGCAAAATTATAAAATGATATCTCATTATTCCATGAATAGTTTATTTTTGCCCCTCCATGATAGAATTTAAATTAACGGGCGACTATATCCCCATGATACAATTACTAAAAGCCGCCAATCTGGTGTCAACAGGCGGTGAGGCGCAAATAGTTGTAAGTGAGGGCGAAGTGACTTATAATGGCCAGGTTGACTACCGTAAACGGCTTAAAGTTAAGCGCGGTGACCTGGTTGAATTCAGAGGTAATAAAATCATGGTGATATAATTATGGATACTATTCAAAGCGATAATTACCCTATTTATTTTAATAATAGCATTGACGAGCTGGTTAACTTTATTAAAAAAGGTAACTATTCGCGCTTTTTTATTTTAACCGATGAGAACACGGGTGTCCACTGCTTACCCATCATAAAAAGCAAGATTGATGGCCTGGGCGACTATGACCTTATCGAAATAAATGCCGGCGAAGAAAGCAAGGATATTGATTTTTGCATTGGTGTATGGAAAATGCTGATCGACTTTGATGCCGACCGTAAAAGCCTGTTAATAAATCTTGGTGGTGGCGTTGTAACGGATCTGGGGGGCTTTGCAGCCTCAACTTTTAAAAGGGGATTTGATTTTGTGCATGTACCTACCACCCTTTTATCTCAGGTAGATGCATCAGTAGGCGGTAAAACGGGGATTGATATTGATAGTATAAAAAATATCGTAGGTACTTTTACCCAGCCCAAAGCTGTATTTATTGAGTACGATTTTTTAAAAACACTTCCCGCCCGCCAAATCCTTTCGGGCATTGCAGAGATGCTTAAACATGGTTTAATTGCCGATGCTAACTATTGGGATCAGCTTAAATCAAGCGACCTGAAAAACCCTTCGGCACAATTGGTTTACCGCTCTGTAGAGATAAAGAATGTAATAACTATTGAAGATCCAACTGAAAAAGGCATCCGCAAAGCTTTGAATTTTGGTCATACCATTGGCCATGCAATCGAAACTAATTCATTAATAAATGATAAAGACTCTTTATCTCATGGTGAAGCGATAGCAATAGGCATGATCTGCGAGTCGTATCTCTCACACAAAAAAACAGGGTTAAGCGCTGCCGAATTGAGCGAAATAACAAATGTATTTAGCGATCTTTATCCAAAATATACAATTGCCGAATCGAGTTTTGATACCCTGTTTGCCATCATGCAAAAGGATAAGAAAAATCAGGATGGTAAAATAAATTGCACGTTACTGACGCATATTGGTCAATGCAATATTGATAATATCTGTACAGAAGCCGAACTTTGTGAAAGTTTAATGTATTACATTAATTTGTAAGATGTCCAGCTTAGATTCCAGGGATAAAGCAGCACTTGTGCTGATGGGTTTACTGGTAGTATTAACCCTTGTTGAAATGGGTTTAAGCTACTGGGAAAATCGTAAATATTATGAAACGCGCGATACGCTGACTAATATCTATCTTACTTCACTTGCGGTTATTACTAATTTGATAGTTAAAGTAAGCACATTTGTTATCCTTACCCTTACTTATCAATACCGGCTTTTTCAAATACATAACGTTTATTTGTATTGGTTTTTACTGGTTGTGGTGCAGGATTTTTTATATTGGGTTTTGCATTATACGGGCCATTACTGCCGGCTTTTTTGGGCCATGCACGTAACCCACCACTCATCAGAGCACTTTAACTTTACTACAGGATTCCGTTCAACCGTATTTGAGCCATTTTACCGTGTGTTTTTTTACCTGCCGCTCGCTTTGATGGGTTTTACAGCATTAGATATATTGTATGCTTATTTAATTACCCAACTTTATGGTAACCTGGTACATACACAATATAAAATACCGCTACCAAAATGGTATGGCTGGTTATTTGTAACCCCCTCACATCACCGGGTACATCATGCATCAAACATTCCATATCTTGATAAAAACATGGGTATGATGCTTATCATTTGGGACAGGATGTTTGGAACTTTCAGAGATGAAGATTTGGAGGAACCCGTTAAATATGGTTTAACCAAACAACCCGAAGACATGGGTCCGGTAAATGTACTTTTTCATGAGTGGAAAGCCTTGCTCCATGATGTTAAACATGCACCGGGCGTTAAAAACAAGATCGGGTATTTGTTAAACCCTCCGGGTTGGAGCCATGATGGCAGTACACAAACTGCACGGGTTATGCAACGGGAATACAAAAAACAGGCTTTTGGCAAATAAAATTTGGTTGGACAAAGTTATTTTACAAAAATTAAAATTTTCTATTGACAAATACATTTTTAGCCGTACATTTACAACGTAATAAAAAACAAATGAAATTTACAAGCGCATATTATTTCGGTTACTACTTTTACTTTAACAGTGAGAGCCGGGACTAATATGTACTTAACACACACATAAAGAAACTAAAAAGTCCCGGCACAAAATGCCGGGATTTTTTGCTTTAATAGGGTTTATGAAAATAGAAAAACCACGGGTTGCAATACAGGGAATACGCGCTTCTTTTCACGAAGAAGCAGCCATAAGGTACTTTGGCGAGAATGCCCAAACCATTGAGTGTAACTCTTTTAAGCAAACATTTGAGGCCTTAAAAAATAAAGAGGCTGATTATGTAGTAATGGCAATTGAAAACAGTATTGCAGGAAGCATATTGCCAAACTATACTTTATTGCTTGATTATGGTTTCCCGGTAGTGGGCGAAATTTATTTACCTATTCAGTTACACTTAATGGCATTGCCAGGTGTAAAATTTGAAGATATAAAGTACGTAACCTCGCACCCTATAGCTTTACGTCAGTGTGTTGATTTTTTTGATGAATACCCGCATCTTAAAATTGTGGAAAGTAATGATACGGCGGCCTGTGCTAAACGTATTAGGGACGAACAATTAACTGATACTGTTGCCATAGCCAATGCACTGGCTGCGAAACTTTATGGGCTTGATGTATTGGAACGCAGAATTGAATCAAACAAAAAGAATTTTACCCGTTTCCTGATCCTTACCCATCATGATAATGTAGAAAAAAAGAATGCCAACAAAGCTTCTCTTTGCTTTCAGGTGAGTAACAAGGTTGGGGCTTTAGCCAAAGTGTTGAATATTTTTGCCGATGAAGGCGTAAATATGAGCAAGATTCAGTCAATGCCTATTTTGGGTAAACGCAATGAGTACAATTTTTATGTAGACATTGAATGGGAAGAACAAAAACAATATGATGCCTCCATACGACAAATACTTAAATACACGCACAATTTTAACATACTTGGTGAATATGAAAGACATGACGATGAATTAACTCCAAAACCACTAAAAAACGACAGGGTCCGGAGATATATCAATATAAGAAGGAACATCTGAGCCTGCATTACAGCAATCAAAAAGTAAAAGAAAAATTAACATAAAATATAAAAACACCGGTATAAATAATCTGCCGGACTAATAACAAAACAATGAAATTAAATTTAAACATACAGCCGCTTCATACCTGGATCAAGACCGGAAAAGAACCATTGGTAATAGCAGGCCCATGTAGCGCCGAAACGGAAGATCAACTGGTGGCTACTGCCCACTTATTAGCCCAAACGGGCCGCGTATCTGCATTACGTGCAGGTATCTGGAAACCACGTACACGTCCGGGTGAATTTGAAGGTATTGGCAGCATTGGTTTAGAATGGCTTAAACGTGCAAAAGCTGAAACCGGCTTACCTACTGCCATTGAAGTTGCAACTGGCAAACATGTTGAAGAGGCATTAAAAGCTGGCGTTGATATATTATGGGTAGGTGCCCGTTCAACCGTTAATCCTTTTACTGTACAGGAAATTGCTGATGCCCTAAAGGGGGTTGATATTCCAGTAATGGTTAAAAACCCGGTAAATCCTGATCTTTCTTTATGGGTTGGCGCGTTGGAGCGTATCAACAACGCCGGTATCACTAAACTGGCCGCTATTCACCGTGGTTTCTCATCTTACGAGAAATCTGCTTTCCGTAACGAACCAATGTGGGATATCGCTATCGCCTTAAAAACCTTAGCTCCTGAATTGCCTATCATCAACGATCCAAGTCACATCTCTGGTAACCGTGACCTTATCGGTTACATATCACAAAAAGCTTTAGATCTTGATATGCAAGGCTTGATGATCGAATCGCACATTGACCCAAGTGTAGCCTGGACAGATGCTAAACAACAGGTTACCCCTGCGGCCCTTGCTGATATTATCGATCACCTGGCTTTACGTAAACCGGAGATCCGTAATGCAGAAGTAAACGATAAACTGGCCGAGTTACGTAACCAGATCGACAAAATTGACGATTTAGTTATTCAGAAAATTGCCGAGCGTATGCAAATTGCTGATAAGATCGGTCAATACAAAAAAGACAATAACATTACCATTTTACAAGTTGGCCGTTGGGACGAGATTCTTCAAAAACGCACCAACTATGCAAAAGCTTTAAAATTAGGCGAGGAGTTTACTGAGAAATTATTGGAGCTTTTACACGCCGAATCTATCAGCAGGCAAACAGCTATCATGAATAAAAGTGAAGCCGGACAAGCAGCAGAAAAACTAACCCACGCATAACTATATAATGATGCAAAACATCATCCTGACAAAAAGTAATAAGCAAATAAATGGCACGGTACACCTTACCGGATCAAAAAGTGAGTGTAACCGTGCACTGATCATCGAGGCATTAAGCGATGGTAAAGTAAAAGTTGAGAATGTTTCGGACGCGGCCGACGCGGTGTTGCTTGCTGGTATTTTGAGAGGTACGAAGTCTGAAGTTCTGAGTCTTGAGCCTGAAGTCTTAAGTCAAAGATCAAAAGACTTAGAACTCAGAACTCAAGACTTAAGACTTGTAGACATTGGCCCCGCAGGTACAGCCATGCGTTTTTTAACAGCTTATTTTGCAATACAGGATAATGAAGTAATACTAACCGGCAGTCAGAGGATGAAAGAAAGACCAATAGGTATATTGGTTGATGCGCTGAGAGAGTTGGGTGCCCATATTGACTATGAAGAAAAAGAGGGCTTCCCTCCTATAAAACTAAAAGGCAGTTTCGAGCAGCAAACTAGTAAGATCAGTATTAAAGGTAACATTAGCAGTCAGTATATTACCGCGTTGTTACTCATCGCTGCCCGACTGCCTTTTGGTTTGGAATTACATATTGAAGGTGAGTTAACTTCCCGTCCTTATGTTGAAATGACACTTGCGATGTTAGAAACCGCAAAGATACAGCACAGTTGGGAAGGTAACGTCATTACAATATCAAATCAGGAGTTTGCAACAACTTCATTACATGTTGAACCCGATTGGAGCGCGGCATCATACTGGTATGCCATTGCAGCACTGGCAGATGAGGCTGAGTTATTGTTAACCGGCTTAACCCAATATAGTTTACAAGGTGATAGCGTGATAACCGAGATCATGGCCAATTTTGGTATCACTTCGCAATTTAAAGATGGCGGGGTGCATTTAACAAAAGAGGTTAAACCACTTGCACGTAAAATATTCGACCTTAAGGAATGTCCTGATCTGGCACAAACCATCATTGTAGTATGCGCGGCTTTGGGCCATGAAGCTACTTTTACAGGCCTGGAAACTTTAAAAATAAAAGAGACCGACCGTATTTTGGCTCTACAGACCGAGTTGGAAAAAATGGGTGTAAAATTGATCGAAAAAGGTCAGGTTTATAAACTGGACTGTAGCGAAAAGTTTATACCCGAACGTATGTTTATCAATACCTATCATGATCACCGTATGGCTATGGCATTTGCACCGCTGGCGCTCATCATCCCGCAACTTGAATTTGAGAACGGGCCGGTAGTTGATAAATCTTACCCTGCATTCTGGACCGATCTGGCAAAGCTTGGATTCGGAGTTCAGGAAATAGAAAGATAAGGCTAAGGATTAAAGCTGAAAGGCAAAAGGTTAAATTAATATCCACCCGTCATTGCGAGAAAGCCCCCTCTAAATCTCCCCTTTGGGGGAGATTTTAAAAAAAAGTATTTTAAAGCCCTCTCCTTTGGAGAGGGTTGGGTGAGGCTTTTTGCTTTCTTACAATAACTTAAATAACAAAACCAATTATTGATATTTGCAATGAGTTATCTCAAATCTCATATCTAACATCTCATATCTAATAAGACAATGGCAGGCAATTCATTCGGGCAAATATTCAGGATAACCACTTTTGGAGAATCGCATGGCGAAGCTATAGGGGTAATTATTGACGGCTGTCCGGCGCAATTAACGGTCGATCTGGATTATATCCAGGGCGAACTGGATAAACGCAAACCCGGTCAGTCAAAAATAACCACGCAACGTAAGGAAAGCGATACAGTAAAAATATTATCCGGCGTGTTTGAGGGTAAAACCACGGGCACTCCTATCGCCATGCTGATCCCTAATGAAGATCAACGCTCAAAAGATTACAGCCATAATGTGGATGTATTCCGTCCCTCCCATGCTGATTATACTTATCAGGTAAAATATGGCATCCGTGATCATCGTGGCGGGGGCCGTTCATCAGCCCGCGAAACTGCCGCACGTGTGGCAGCCGGCGCATTGGCCAAACTATTGCTTAAAAGCCAGGGAATTGAAATTGCGGCTCATGTAAGCAGTGTTGGCACCATCAATGCACCCAATGTAAGTATTGAAAATATACAGGAATTTATTGACGATCGTGAAAAGAACATCGTACGCTGTGCCGACCCGGCGACAGCCGAAGAAATGATCGCTTTTATTGATAGCGTACGCAAAGACGGCGACACTGTAGGCGGTAAGGTAAGCTGCTATATTAAAAATTGCCCGGTTGGCCTTGGCGATCCGGTATTTGATAAACTCCATGCCGATCTGGGCAAAGCCATGCTGAGCATTAACGCGGTTCATGGTTTTGAATATGGTTCGGGCTTTGCCGGCAGCGAAATGCGGGGCTCAGAGCATAATGATATTTTTGTTAAATCGCATTTAGGCACTGTGAGCACCATAACCAATTTTTCGGGTGGTATACAGGGCGGTATCAGCAACGGTATGCCTATTGAATTTAAAGTAGCTTTTAAACCGGTGGCCACCATCATGAAAAACCAGGCTACCATTGACAGTGAGGGCAATGCCGCCGAAATATCAGGCAAAGGCCGCCATGACCCTTGTGTAGTACCACGTGCTGTACCCATTGTTGAAGCCATGGCCGCATTGGTTTTAGCTGATCATTGGCTCAGGAACAGAAACTCCATTTTAAGCTAAAAGCGTAAGGCAGAAAGCTTAAAGCAAGCTTTTAATAATTTACAATTAGATGCCCAAAGCGTATAAAAGCTTTGGGCTTTTTGCATTAGGCTTTAAGCTTAATCCCTATCTTTGCTGAGTAATGCTAACGCCTGTCATCCAATTATACAAAAAAGCCTATAGCGGACTATCTAAAAACAGCTGGTACTTAAGCCTGGTTATGTTCATTAACCGGAGCGGTACTATGGTGGTACCGTTTATGAGCATTTACACCATTCAGCAACTGCATTTTACTATTGTACAATCTGGTTGGGTGATGGCATTTTTTGGCGCCGGAGCCATATCAGGCGCATTTATTGGCGGCAAACTAACCGATAAGATAGGCTTTTATGATATCCAGGTTGGCGCATTGCTTATTGGCGGCATATTGTTCCTTATTTTAGGCTATCAGCATACTTTCATAACTGTTAGTATTGGTACGTTTATCTTAAGTATCTGCAATGAATCTTTTCGCCCGGCTAATTCAACAGCTATTGCACATTATAGCAACGATGAAAATAAAATACGCTCCTACTCGTTAAACCGGTTAGCTACAAATCTGGGCTGGGCTTTTGGCGGTGGTTTGGGAGGATTCCTGGCATCGTTCAACTACCATTTACTTTTTTGGGTTGATGGTTGTACCAATATTTTTGCCGCGCTCCTGTTATTAAAACTGATGCCCCGCTCAAAGATCATTAAAACCGTTAAAGCAGCGGGCCAAATAGTCAAATCAACATCGGCTTATAAAGACGGGGTGTATTTGATATTTATTTTATTGAGCACACTTTTTGCCACCTGCTTTTTCCAGTTCTTTATTATGCAGCCCGTATTTTATAAGATACAGTGGCATTTTAACGAACGCTTTATTGGCTTTTTGCTGGCATTAAACGGCATTTTAATAGTGATGGTTGAAATGGTATTGATCCATAAATTAGAAGGCAAAAGAAACCCGCTTACCTACATCAGTACGGGTATTATTGTAGCTGGTGCCAGCTTTGTTTTATTAAATCTATTGCCACATACGGCATGGATTGCTATACTGATCGTAGCCATGATCACTTTAGGCGAAATATTGAGTATGCCTTTCATGAATTCTTTTTGGATAAGCAGAACAACCAACAACAACCGCGGAGAATATGCGGCATTGTACAGCATGTCATGGTCGGYCGCTCAAATTATTGCTCCCGCAGTGGGAAGCCAGATCATTGCATACGGCGGATTTAATTTGCTGTGGTGGGTATTAGGAGCAGTGTGCTTGTTTTCGTCAACCGGATATTTTATCCTGAAAAAGTTCACACATCCTTATAAACAAGCGACAATCATAGTTGAAAAAGTTATTTAACATGAAAAAAGCTATAATATTAGATCTGGATAATACCATATAT